>NZ_JBSHNS010000611.1:0-2611 GCF_053601635.1 Pontimicrobium sp. MEBiC01747 | reverse complement strand
GCAGAAAAACTTATTAAATCTACAGCAAAAAAAGTTAATTCAAAAGAACAAAAAGAATGGAATTTAATGTTAAGAAAATATAATGACAAAGTAAGCATTACAAAATACAGATTAGATACTATGAAAGAAATAGCCAAAGCCTATTACAACTCTAAACCCAAAACAGTAATATATAAAAGTTTATTTTAAATAATATTTAATACAGCATTATTTATCGCCCATAAAATCATCTCTATATTAATTTTGGTTTCCTTTTTTAACCACATAAATATTTATAAAAAACACGTATTTCTACGTATTTATAGTTTCTTAGGATATAATAATTTTGAGACATTAACCTAAACATCCCTAAAAAATATGTCAGTAACTATTCCTACTAGCTTCAGTAACCCTGTGGTTTTTGTTATTCCCAAGAGCGCTTTACCAATTACAAAAAAAGGTAGTAAAACGTCTATTTATTATGCAGATATAGATCAAACTGCTCCAATTAAACTTACCGATTTATATAACAAACTTATTAATGTAAATGGTAAAATGCATGTTCGAGGTGATGCAACCGCGGCAATGCCTAAACAACAATATGCCATTAAGTTAAAAGACAGCCCTTCTGCGGGAAACTTCCTAGGCATGGAAAAAGGTGGAAAACATTGGGTGTTTAACGATTGTGGCGCCGTAGATTACACCTTACTTAGAAACACTTTTGCATTTACTCAACAACGTGCTATGGGGCAATATGCTCCTGCATTTAAATTTTTTGAACTATTTATTTTACCACCAGGAGTCGATTTAAAAACAATAATAACAAGTACAACAGAATTAGCAGAGTACTACCACGGTTTATATCTTAATTTTGATAAAATCCGTTTTCAAAGTTCACGTATAAATCTTCCTTACAAAAAGAAGAAAAAAGACATGACGTCAGATTATGCTATTGTGCAATTAAACCAATCTAGCGATAAATATCTTCAACTTACACCTAATCCACCATTAACAGCTAATATAGAGATTTACGAACCTAAGTTAGACGCTATGTCCTCAACAATACAACAAGAGTTTAATAATTGGTTTTACAATAACTCTAACAGCTCTTGGGCTGGGCATTTTGCCAATGCATATTCTAATTATATTGTGCAAAATAAATCTATCCCTTCATCCTTATTTTCAGATATTAAAGCGGTAACAGATTATACCTCTTTTGCTACATACTTTGTATTAAATGAAATTGCAAAAGACCCAGATGGTTATCATAAAAGCACATTTATGATAAAAAATAAATCTATTTGTTATGCTGGACCATTATGGGATAAAAACAAATCGTATGGTAACACAGCTTCTTGCAGTGGATACCCTCAAGGTTATGTTAAACCAAATGGTTGGTTGTTTTCTGTAGCTGGACAATCTCCTGTATGGTGGACTGTACTTTTAAAAGACCCTGAATTTTGTAAAGAAATATGGAAAATATGGAGTACGGTTGTTTTTAATATTACAATAACCGGTTCTAATTTACCAGATTGGATAACTAACTTTATTACTAATACTGTTTCTTACATTAAAAATACTGGTGCCTTAGCTAGAGATAGTCAAAAATGGCTAAATGCGTTTAACAGTTCTGGTGGAGAATTCTCTGAAACTAAATATGATGATCAAGTAACAGATTTTAAAAATTATCTAGGTCAAAGGATAGCCTGGATTAACGATAATCTTAGTAATAAACTAAAATCGCAATCAGGTTTTGTACCTAATTCTTAATTAAAAAAACATATTCGTTGTGTAAAAGAGAGGAAAAACACCCTATATATAAAAGGGGATTCCTCTCTTTATTTTTATATGTTTTTATTAGAACTTTACAATACAGGGAAACTCTAATAAAAACATATAATTATGAAACGTTCTAATATTCTTTTTTTAGTATTAATTATTGTAAGTTGTATAGCTTGTACAGACGAAATTACAAACGAGTTAATTTTTCCTAATAGTTTAGAAGATGTAAACTATACAGAGACAAACCTTAATATACCTAACGATTCCTCTTTAATAGATTTAAATGCTACAGGTTTAAAATGTAATGTATGGCTAAAAGGCTCAGGGAGTAGGTGCGGATTAGTTAAAGACTGTAATAATGTAACATACGAAGAAACCAAAAAAATTGGAGACAGATTAGCCAAAAGCATAAACGAAGGCACTTTAGCTATATGCAAAGATTTAAACTGTAGCAAAAGAGAATTTAGAAACATAAAATGGTCTCAAGGCGATTGTAAAAAACGTATTCTGTGTGTAAACGTATCTTACGAATTTAGATGTACTAAAAAATAAAAAATTAACGTCTTCGCTTTTTATTTTTAGATTTAAACTTCGCCTTATTCTTACGTTGATTAAAAGGAATGGCATCATCAAAAGTATGTTTTGCTTTACCAGCTCCCTTATTCTTTTTCCACTTATCATTATCGGGAAGTAATACTTTTAGTAAATCTTTTCTATCTAATTTATTTAATGTCTTGGTAATCCAATCTTTATTTTCGCGTCTGTACCAAAAGAAAAAACGATGTTGTTCATCTTTTTCTTTTTTAGTTTTTGGTGTTCGCGTAGGCTTTAATGTGTAAGGATGATAACC
>NZ_JBSHNS010000610.1:0-14705 GCF_053601635.1 Pontimicrobium sp. MEBiC01747 | reverse complement strand
ATTTATATATAGATGGTGTTTTAGACACAACTAAAACCATGACCTCTCCTACTCCAAACGGAGCAGCTTTTGCAATTGGAGCAATTTATGTAAGTAAATCTAATATACAAGACTTCTTTAAAGGAGACATCGATGAAATACGTATATGGGACACAGCTCTTACCACAAATCAATTACGCTATGTAATGAACCAAGAGTTAGAAAAGGCAGTAACCGTTGTAAACGGAGCAGTAGTACCAAATACCATTACTAAAAATGAAATAGAAGTTGTTAATTGGACTAATCTTTTAGCCTACTATAACATGAACTCCTATATAGGAACACATTTAAATGATGTTTCTGGAAATGGAAACAGAGGAAGCTTAACCGATCCAGATCAGTTTACTTTAGAATACCAATCGTCTCCTTTACCATACAGCTCTCTAGCAGATGGCAACTGGGACACAGCTACAACTTGGCAGAATGGAGGAGAACAATACATCCCAGGATCTCCTTCAATAGTAGACCCAAACATTACTGTAGATTGGAATATAATTAGAACCAATCATAATATAACTATGGATAATACTTCAAGTCTTCCTAGTACAAATAAAGATGTAAGAACTGTATTAAGTTTAATGATCGATACTAATGAGGTTGAAATTATTGGAGATAATGCTACAGATACAGGAAATGCTTTAACAGTAACACATTATTTAAGTATTGATGGAAAATTAGATTTAGAAGGAGAATCGCAATTAATACAAACAACAGGAAGTGATTTTAACCCAGCTAGCTCTGGAACACTAGAAAGAGATCAGCAAGGTACTCAAGATTTATTTACCTATAATTATTGGTCTTCTCCAGTGGGCGTGAGTAATACAACTACAAATAATAATAGCTATACAGTACCCGATATTTTTAATGACGGAACAAACCCAGCAGCCCCAGGACCTATAAACTTTCTTACTACCGGTTACGATGGTACATTATCACCTTTAGGAATAGCAGATTTCTGGATTTGGAAATATAGTAATGATGCCACAAGTTACTACAACTGGCAACACGTAAGAAGTACTGGAACCTTACTAGCTGGAGAAGGGTTTTCTATGAAAGGGGTTAATAATACTAATGGAAATGTTGCATTAGAACAAAACTACACCTTAGAAGGAAAACCTAACAACGGAGATATAACACTTCCAATAACAGCAGGAAATTCTTACTTAGTTGGTAACCCTTATGCTTCGGCCATAGATGCACACCAGTTTATTCTGGATAACGCACCAGTTATTGAAAACGCAGGAGCAACCTCAGGAACACTATACTTCTGGGAACACTGGGGAGGTGGTACACATGTTACCGCAGAATACCAAGGAGGTTATGCAACCTACAATTTATCAGGAGGAGTACCAGCAGCTACGCTTGGAAACAATACATTAGGAAGCGGAGGTACACCTACTAAATTACCAGGACGTTACATTGCAGTAGCACAAGGTTTCTTTGTAGGTGGAGAAGCAACGGGAAATATTGTATTCAATAACGGACAACGAGCATTTCAAAAAGAAGATATAACAAACTCTATTTTTGTTAAAAACACAGCTAACAACATAACAACCACTAGTGGAGATGAAAGATTAAAGATTCGTCTTGGCTTCAGTTCTGTAAATGAACTAAACAGACAATTACTAGTAACAGTAGATACTAATGCTAGTTTAGGTTTAGATTATGGCTATGATGGAGAACATACAGAAACACAAATGGACGATATGTATTGGATGATGAATGATAAAAAATACGTAATACAAGGTATAAATACTATTGAAGACTCTACAATACTACCTATAGGTGTTCATACAAACACTACAGGCATAAACACTTTTAAAGTAGATGAATTAATTAATGCGCCTAATGATCTTGAAATCTATATATACGATACAGTAACAGAATTATATCATGATGTAAAAACTAATGATTTCTCTATAAATTTAGAAGCAGGAGAATATCTAGATCGTTTCGAGTTACGCTTCTCTAATGACAATGTACTAAGCGTAGAAGATGTTGAAATTAATAATGATATACTATTTTACTTTGCAAATAACAATAAAACTATAGTTATTGAAAATCCTAAGTTAGAAAATATAAAATCTGTTGAATTATTTAATGTATTAGGTCAATCTATTATAAAAATTAAAAACGAGACTAGACCTCAAGAGTATATTGAATTTGAAACTGCAGGAATAAGCACAGGAAATTACATCTTAGAGCTTAAAACTGAGACAGGTAAATTATCAAAAAAAGTGCTGATTGAGTAGTTAATTGTAGCCTCAAATCTATAATACAACAACAGTAACTTTCTAAATCCCAAAACTTTATGTTTTGGGATTTTTTATTCTCAAAAACTTTAACATAAAAAAATTAAAGACTAACGTAAGCAAATTGTAGTGTATTCGTCTTAAATAGGGTAAACGCTTTAAACATAAAAAGTTAGAGTATAACATAAAAAAGCACTAGGCCACGTGTTTTTTCTAAAACTCTCTTTAAAACCTCAATAGATAGGTTTAAAAGAAAGTAATTAACCCAAAAATTTGCTACCATGAAAAAAATTACTCCTACGGGTATAATGACTACTTATGCCCAAAAATTACTGCTTATTTTAATTTTAACACTACTATCCAATAGCATACAGGCACAAAATTCCTCTGTAGAAATCTCTGTAAACTGGCCTAATTGGTCCTCAGAAAACAGAGCCGAAATATATGACCCAAGTGGTGTTTTAATAGCTACTATCGATAATGGATTTACCGGAGGTATCAACAACTCTTTTTCTACAACACTAGACCTAGGATGCCTAGCAAATGGCACAAATTATTCTGTTATTATGTTAGACAATTTTGGTGATGGATGGAATGGCTTTTCTTCAAATATTACTATACAATCGGCAGGAATAACGGTCTTATCTAATTCAGGCAATTCAGCTTCACCAAACGGAGTAACATTAAGTTTTAACGTATTTGGAAACGATTGCAATAATACGCCTAATCCAGAAAGCACAGAAGGACCAGGAGGCATCACTACAAATATTGGTTTATGGCTAAAAGCAGATCAAGGTGCAGGTACAAATGATGGGGAAGCGGTTTCCTTATGGAGCGATCAAGCAAATAACAACGATGCAACTGTAAATGTTCCTGGCCAAGAACCGACCTATAGAGACAACCCAAATTTTAATGTTAATTTTAATCCTGTAGTCGATTTTGAAAACAATCCTTCAACAGCTGGATTAGATTTTTCATACACAGATACAGATAGAAATGAAATGCAAGGTGCAGCAGGATATTATTCAGACGATATTTACCTTGTTATTATTCCAGACACTAATACGACTTCAACAACACCAAGTATGGATATTTTTTGTTCAGATTCTAACACTTCAGAACAAGAAACTGATGGCACTGGAATTGGATTAGGTCGCTATTCCATAAGGTTTGAAAATGAAGTATTAGCCTACGCACACGGCACAACCCCAAACGGGTCTACACCTGTAAATGGTAGAGGTTATGGAGTAGCACAAACAAGTAGCATTATTAATTACGATAATGTAGGGATTATAAATGCCAGACATAATAACAACAATACTAGATATCAACTATTATATAACAGTGAAAACGTAGTTAATACACAAGTAGGCGTACCACAATTTGGCACTATAGATAATGGAAAATACTGGCTAGGGAGAAGTGAAGGGTTTAATGGTAGTCTAGACGGTCGCATACTTGAAGTTATTTCGTTTACAGCAAGAAATAATCAAGCAAATCGAAATAAAATTGAGTCTTATTTAGCCATTAAATATGGCATTACACTTGGAGTTAATGGAGTAAGTCAAGATTATGTAGACTCTAACGGAACTACAATTTGGAATGCCTCTGCAAATACAGGATATAATTTTGATATTGCAGGAATAGGGCGAGATGATAATTCTTTATTAAACCAAAAACAATCCAGAAGCGTTAATAATAGTGCAATAGTCTCTTTATCCCTAACAAACACAGAGTTAACTAATAGTTTAAATACCGAAGAGTTTACTACAAATAACAATTTTTTAATGTGGGGAAATAATGGTTTAGACACCAACGCATCTGCAAGCTCTATAGTAGTAAATTTAGGGCCAGCAACAGTTACCACAGTTACCGACATGATGAATAGAAGCTGGAAAATAACAGAAACGCCTTCTAGTGACATTGGCGAAGTAGAAGTTTCTGTTTTCGATACAGACTTTGCTGGATTACCTCCTTTAGTTGGTAATGATGCCTATGTTATGATTGTTGCTAACGATGAAAACTTTACTCAAGATGTAAAAACAATTTTTATGGACCCTAGCTCATTTAATGGTTTAGCAACAAGAGAAGGTCTATTCGATTTTCATGACACTCAATATTTCACTTTTGGAGTTGCACATGAAGAAATTAGAACAAGACACTTAGGGTTTGATGGTGTAGACAACTTTACATTAATTGGAGATAAATTAGATTTAGCAGGACGTTTTACAGTCTCTGCATGGGTAAAGCCAGAGGGTTCAAATGCTGCGAACTCTAACAAAACTATAGTCGCTAAAAGCAACGGAATTGAAGGCTATAAATTATTCCTTACAGATAATAATAAGGTTAGTTTTGCCGTAGGCAATACAGCCTTAGATAAAATTGAATCTAACACAACATTACCCAATAATATTTGGCATCATGTTGCTGCTACTTACGATGGAGTTACTGTAAAACTGTATATAGACGGCATACTAGACAACACTTCAACAATGATAGCTTCAACAGCCAATAGTTCTCAGTTTGCTATTGGAGCGCTATATGTAGATAACAGTAATATAAGCAATCACTTTAAAGGAGATTTAGATGAAATACGTATTTGGGACGAAGCACTTTCTTTAAACCAATTACGCTACATTATGAATCAGGAAATTATTAGAAATGGAGATAAAGTAAATGGCGTTATTATACCTAACACAATAACAAAAAACGAGATAGAAACAGTAGATTGGTCCAATCTTTTAGCTTACTACTCAATGAATTCCTACATAGGAACCCACCTAAATGATGTTTCTGGTAACGGAAATAGAGGGAGTTTAGCAAATCCAAACCAATTTACTTTAGAGTTTCAATCCTCTCCTCTACCTTATAAAACTGCCACTAATGGAGATTGGAACAACAACACTACATGGCAAAATGGAACAGACCAATACATTCCAGGTTCGGCTTCTATAGTAAACCCCAATATTACAATAGACTGGAATATTGTTAAAACAGAAAACAATATTACATTAAGTAATAATAATTTACCTATTTCTAATAGAGATAATAGAACCCTTTTAGCCTTATCTATAGAAAATGCACAACTAACAGTTAACGGAAGTAATGATACAGATACAGGAAACGGCTTAACAATTACACATTATTTAAATATTGATGGTAAATTAGATTTACAAGGCGAATCTCAATTAATACAAACAGTTGGAAGCGACTTCGATGCCAATAGCTCTGGAACATTAGAACGTGACCAACAAGGCACTCAAGACTTATATACATATAATTATTGGGGCTCTCCAGTAGGAACTAGTAACATAATAAGTAATAATAACGAGTACACAGTAGCAACGGTTTTAAAAGATGGAACAGACCCTAATAATGTTATAGATATTAATTTTACAGGCTTAGGGTTCGATGGTAGTAATGGTTCGCCAATAACCATAGCAGACTTCTGGTTATTTAAATACAGCAACCAAAGCGGTAGCTTCTACGATTGGCAACAAATAAGAAGTACAGGAACAGTACTTGCAGGTGAAGGTTTTACCATGAAAGGCGTAAACAATACAGAAGGCAATGTTGCTTTAGAGCAGAATTATACTTTTGAAGGCAAACCAAATAACGGAGATATTACACTACCTATTACAGCAGATAATGAATACCTTGTTGGAAACCCATACGCATCTGCATTAGACGCCAATAAGTTTATTATAGACAACGCAGCTACAATTACAGGAACAGGTGCAACAAATGGAACATTATACTTCTGGGAACACTGGGGAGGTGGATCTCACGTTACGGCAGAATACCAAGGTGGTTATGCAACATATAATTTATCTGGTGCTGTACCTGCAGCTGCATTAGGAGTTAATACATTAGGAAGCGGAGGTACTCCCACAAAATTACCAGGTCGTTACATTCCCGTAGGTCAAGGCTTTTTTGTAAGTGGAGAAGCTACAGGACATATTGTTTTTAACAATGGACAACGTGCTTTTCAAAAAGAAAATGGAAGTTCTATATTTATAAAAAACAATTCTAACCTAACAAATAATACGACTCCAGAAATAGATAATAGATTAAAAATTAGATTAGGACTAAACTCTGTAAATACTATACGTAGACAAATATTAATTACTGCAGACGAAAATGCAACGGTAGGAATGGATTATGGATATGATGCAGAAAATGTAGAATCTCAAATAGACGATATGTTCTGGATGATTGATGATATTAAATTATCTATTCAAGGAATAAATGTCATTAATGAAAACACCATCCTACCACTTGGACTACATACCAGCGCAGATGGAGATAACACTTTTAAAATTGATGCCTTAGAAAATGTACCTGAAGACTTAAACATTTACTTATATGATTCTGAAACAGAAGTCTATCATGATTTAAGAGCAGGACATATAACTTTAAATATTTCTGCAGGGGATTATTTTGATCGTTTTGAATTACGTTTTAAAAACAATGAGGAGGTTATTACATTAAGTATAGATGATTTTGAAATTGAAGAAACTGGGATACAATTCTATTTTGAAAATAGCTCTAATAGCATTGTTATTAATAATCCTGAACTAAAATTTATTACCTTTGTTAAGTTATACGATATAACAGGACAAAGCGTTCTAGAATTTAACACTATAGAATTGCAAAACTTTGTAAAACTTAAAACAAACGCGATAGCTACTGGAAATTATATCTTAGAAATTATAACCACAGACAACAGACTATCGAAAAAAGTGTTAATTGAATAACAGTTTCGTTTTAAGTTAAAAAGAAACCCCAAGAATTACTCTTGGGGTTTTTATTTATGTAGCGTTTAACCAGCTTCCTACTTATTTAATAAAAATAAATGATTAAGTTTACCATATATTTCTATTAGAAAAAGCAATCATTTTCAAAAAACAGATTACATGTCTAAGTTACTTCAAGCATTCGACTCCTACAATGAATTTGAACGCACTTCGTTTTTTACACTATTATACAATGAGCTATCATCTATACTAACCTTAAAAACACCTTTAGAAGAATCTAAAAAAAATATAGCTAAAGTTCTAGATCTTATAAGCCTAGACACAAATAATTACGAATTAGTCTTTAAAGCATGGAATACAGAAGATTCTAGCAATGCAGATTATAGTAAAGATTTTCCTTTCCAAATGCTTTATAAAAGCAATACTAAAAAGTGCTTAATATGGATTACTCTGGAAAATGATATGCTAGATGTAGAGTTCCTTTATGATTGTAAAGACCTTGAACTAGAACAATGGATTATAAACACAAACCATAAGTTAAGACAAACTTTTGGCCTCTCTAAAAAATCGACATTTAAAGTATTAATTAAATCTCATTCTCATTTTGACACTGAAGATGTTAGAACAGAAAACATAGATTTAGACATAAAAAGTAACTATAATGATGATTTTGCAAACACGCATAACACGATTTCTGAAGCAATACAATCTAAACAATCTGGGCTAATACTACTACATGGTATTCCTGGAACAGGCAAAACAACATACATAAAGAGTTTAATTAGTAATCACAATAATTTAAATTTCATTTTTATCCAGAATGAATTTGTAAATAATCTTCTAGATCCCGATTTTATTTCGTTCTTATTACAACAGCGAAACGCTATACTCATTATTGAAGATGCCGAAAAAGTACTAACATCCAAAGAGCAGTCTAATCAAAACTCTGTAGTGTCTACCATTTTACAATTAACCGATGGTTTGTTTAGCGACTATCTAAACATTAAAGTTATTTGCACTTTTAATACCAGTTTATCTAAAATAGATACAGCATTAATGCGTAAAGGAAGACTAATTGCTATGTATGAGTTTAAAACACTTACGCTAGAAAAAACAAACAACTTGTTAACCGCTTTAAAACTTAAAAATACAGATAAAGGACTTACTATTTCTGATATTTACAACTATACAGACACTAACTATAATAACTTAGAGCGTAATAAAATTGGGTTTTAAAATAACAGATTATAACACAATCGGCAATTAACTATATTCTAAGATTACAAATAAAACCATACAATGCTACAACCTAAAAAAATATTAATATTATTTACGCTACTAATAAGCACTGGTGTATTAGCATGTATAAACGAGTATAGAACATTATTAACAGGGGAGGTTATCTACACCCATCCAATGAATGGAAAAGTATGGACTCAGAAAATTGATACAGTTAAATTACGAGAAAAGTCCAATAAACTTTTATTACAATACAAAACTACAGATTCACTAGAATACTTATCTGATTACGCAGCGTCTTTAATTTACTTAAAAGACTACAACAAAGCTAAAACTATTTATGAAGAGATAGAGGAAAAACAGCCTAACCTTTACACTACAGCATCTAATCTCGGAACTATTTACGAATTAATAGGGAAGCCTAAACAAGCACTAAAATGGATAAAAAAATCCATAAAACTAAATCCAGATTCTCATAAAGGCTCTGAGTGGATTCATATAAAAATTTTAGAGTTTAAAATTAGCAACTCTAACGATTACAGAAAGTCAATACTAGAACTAGATTTCAGTGATGAAGCTATTCCAGTAAATCGCAATTATTACGACTTAAAGGAATTATCCTATCATATTTGGCATCAATTAAGAGAACGTTCTAATTTTGTAAAACCTGAAAATAAAATTGTTGGTAATATTTATTTCGACCTTGGCAATATTTTAGCTCAAACTAATGATGTGCAAGCCGCATTAGAAAGTTACAATGCCGCTAAAGAATATGGTTTTTCATCTCCATTAATGGAAAAAAGAATAATAGCTTTTAAAAAACTTGCTAAAAAAACCGAGTCATATAAAGATGTTAAAAAATTACAGAAAACTGTAGAACAGAACTTTTGGACGACATTATGCATTATTTTTATTGCTTTCATCTTATTCGTATTCCTTGCTATAAAAGCTTATAATAAAATATTAAAAAAGAAAAATCCTAAAACATAATGTTTTAGGATTTTTTATTTTATAATACAAAACGCCTACTTTAAGACTTCACAGCACTTATTAAATCCTCTAAAGTCACTTTAGATTGTTCTCCTAAGTTCATATTCTTTAAAGTGTACACATTAGCATTCATTTCTTGCTCACCTACTAAAACCACAAAAGGAATTTCACGCTTATTAGCATAATTCATTTGTTTTTTCATTTTAGCAGCATCAGGATATAACTCAGCATTAACACCAGCTTCTCTTAAAGCCTTCACCGCTTTTAAACTAAACAACGCTTCTTTATCTCCAAAGTTTATAAAAATAACCTCAGTACTTTTAGTAATCGTTTCTGGAAATAAGTTTAATTTATCTAATACAATTGCTATACGATCTAAACCGAAACTAATACCAACACCACTTACATCTTTAAGTCCAAAAATACCGGTTAAGTCATCGTAACGACCACCGCCTCCTATAGAGCCCATTTTTACACCTTCTGGAGCGGATACTTCAAAAATAGCACCTGTATAGTAATTTAAACCACGCGCTAAAGTAACATCTAGTTGTAACGTTGCCGTTTTTAAACCTAATGTTGAAATGGCGCCATTTATAAATGCTAATTCTTCAATTCCCTTTTTACCGTCTTCAGAAGTACTTAAAATCCCCTTTAAGCTTTCTATTTGCGAGCCAAACTCACCCGAAATACTAAATAAAGGCTGTAATTTATCTATACCTTCTTGCGGAATCCCTTTAATTAACATTTCTTCTTTTACCTTCTCCTCTCCTATTTTATCAAGTTTATCTAAAGCAACTGTAAAATCAATTAATTTATCACTTGCTCCTATGACTTCAGCAATACCCGATAAAATTTTACGATTATTTATTTTTATGGTTGTGCCTTTTAAGTTTAAAGCAGAAAACACATTATCATACAATTGCACAAACTCTACTTCTTGCCATAAAGACTTAGACCCCACAACATCTGCATCGCACTGAAAAAACTCTCTAAAACGCCCTTCTTGTGGTCTATCTGCTCTCCAAACTGGCTGTATTTGGTAACGCTTAAATGGAAAACTAATCTCATTTTGGTGCTGTACAACATAACGTGCAAAAGGCACTGTTAAGTCGTAACGTAATGCTTTTTCTGAAATATACTTTGTAAGTGTATTACTATTTCGTTTTGTATACTCTTCTTCTGAAATAGCCCCTTTTTTAGGGTTTAAATAATCCCCAGAATTTAAAATCTTAAAAATTAAACGATCACCTTCTTCCCCATACTTCCCCATTAATGTTGAAGAGTTCTCAAAACTTGGTGTTTCTATAGGCTGAAAACCAAACTTCTGAAATTCTGATTTTATGGTGCTAAATATATAGTTACGCTTTGCAACTTGCTCTGGGTTAAAGTCTCTTGTTCCTCTTGGTGTACCTGGTTTCTGTGCCATATTAATTCCCTTTGTAAAAAGGGATCTCTGTTTAATGTTTATCCTCTTTATTTTATTACACTTCAACTACATTCAATGTGACATTGCGTTTTGAAGTGGATTCCTGCCTGCGCAGGAATGACAAAAATAATTAATGATTATTGGTATTGCGAATCTTTTTAATAAAAAAGCATTTCAAAATATATTAATACATTGAAATGCTCTATAATTATAAACAAAACCCCTGTTTTCACAGGTATTCATTTGTTAGTTAATTAACTTGTACATATAATTATACAACTCCCCTTTTGTAATATTAGCACCTTGCTCTATGAGTTTAAACTTATCTAGTTTATCATCTTCCGAATAGTCTTTTTTAGCTTGTACAAACTCTACAGCGTCATCCATTAAGTTTTCTCTAAGCCAGTTAAACCCTTCTTTAGTGGTAACATCTTTATCATTACTAATTTTAATTCCAATAAGATGCATGTGATCATCATTTAAAGCAAATAAATGAATGCTATTAGGCGATATATGCTCTAGGTATTTAGCTTGCCCTAAAACACCTTCCCAAATTAAATCACTAAAAACATCTAATTCCATTTCTGCCATTTCTGGTTTATTGGCTTTTAGATTTGTCCACTCGTCTGCTGTAATAGATTGTGTTGCCAAAAAGTTTATAAACTCTTGGTGTAACTCTTCAAATTGTTCTTTTGTTAGTCTTGCGTATTTCATTGAAAAAAACCTTTTTTTCAATTCCCATTTTCATGGGAATTTTTTACTATATAATATATTTTTAAAACTTCTTTTACATTGAGATAAAATTAGTTCTCGATACAATTCTGATAGCAATCGGAATCACTCGAACTGACGTAATTTTTATTTAATTCACAGCATTCGCTGCTGCGAAAGGCCTATCTGTTGCTAAAACATCTATTCCTTTTTCAACCCAAGTTTTATATAATGCGTCTCCTTTAGTTTCTGCTTGCTTATCTAAATTTCCTAAAGTTCCTAAAATTGTTTTTATGCCTTTTGCATGTATTGCATTATAGAGTGTAGTATCCGATAATCGTGTACCTGTAAAGGCTAACATATTTTGAGTTGGTATTTTAGAATGTAATAACCAATCTAACTCTTTAGTATTTCTAGCTGAAACTGATAATAATAATTCTGGTGCAACGGCATAGGCTGCTTCAGCTTGTTTTAAATCGTAAGTTATAATTATAGATACATCTTCGGCTTTTACTTCTCTAATTAAATCGACAACTGCACCGACATCAACTCCTCTTTTAATATCTACAGTTAATACAACATTATTTTGTTTAGCCCAAACCAACACCTCTTTAAATAGTGGAATTTTAAATTCTGTTATTACTCCAAAGTCATCAACTAAATTAAATGCTTTTAACTCATTATAAGTATTTTCAACAACTTTCCCTTTTCCTGTTGTTGTTCTATTTATAGTATTATCATGCATTAAAACTAAAACATTGTCTTTTGTTTTAGCAACATCTATTTCGTAAATTGCTTTAATACTATCATTAACGTAAGCTAAAGTTTCTAAACAGTTTTCTGGATAACCTTTAATAGCTTTCCCTCCTCTATGTACACTTATAATTGGTTCTGCATTTGGTTTATATTTAAATGCATTAATTAAGGCAGATTGTTTTACTTGTTTGGTTTCTACTTTAGCATCTAGTACGGTGTTAGTTGTTTCTTTTTTACAAGAAATGCTAAATACTATAATAAAGAGTATTACAACATATTTTTTCATAACTAATACTAATTAAAAAAACCGTTTAGACTGTATCTAAACGGTTTTAATTTATAATTTTAATTTGAGTTTGTATTAAGCTTGTGCTGCTACAACTTCAAATGGAAAATCAACAGATACAGTTCTGTGTAAACGTATAGCGGCAGTATATTTACCTAAACGCTTTATGTTTCCACCTGCTACTGTAATGAATTTTTTGTCTATAGACTGTCCAGCTTTTTCTAAAGCTTCAGCAATATCTATGTTATTTACAGAACCAAATAATTTGTCTCCTGTTCCAACTTTAGATGCTATTTTAATTTCTAATGCTTTAAGTGCTTCTGCAACTTTATTAGCATCATCAACTATTTTTTGTTCTTTGTATGCACGTTGCTTTAAGTTTTCAGCTAACACCTTCTTTGCAGAAGCTGTTGCTAAAATAGCGTGCCCTGTAGGAATTAAAAAGTTTCTACCATAACCGTTCTTTACTGTTACAATATCGTCTTTAAATCCTAAATTTTCAACGTCTTGTTTTAATATAAGTTCCATTGTTACGGTATTTTATTTTAATAAATCTGTTACGTATGGTAATAACGCTAAGTGACGCGCTCTTTTTACTGCTACAGATACTTTTCTTTGATATTTTAATGAAGTTCCTGTTAAACGTCTTGGTAAAATTTTACCTTGCTCGTTTACAAATCTTAATAACCAGTCTGCATCTTTGTAATCTACGTACTTAATTCCAGACTTTTTGAAACGACAATACTTTTTAGTTTTGTTTGTTTCAATATTTAAAGGAGTTAAATATCTAATTTCTCCTTCTTTTTTTCCTTTCGATTGTTGTTCTATTGAAGACATAATTACGCTTTTTGTTTTAGTTTAGTTCTTCTTCTTTCAGCCCATGCTACAGCATGCTTGTCTAAAGTAACTGTTAAGTAACGCATAAAACGCTCATCACGTCTAAACTCTACTTCTAAAGGGTTAATTACAGCACCATCTACTTGATACTCGAATAAGTGATAAAATCCACTTTTTTTGTTTTGAATTGGGTAAGCTAATTTTTTTAGTCCCCAATCTTCTTTGGATATCATCTTAGCTCCTTTAGAAACAAGAAAGTCTTCGTATTTCTTTACTGTTTCCTTTATCTGTGTTTCAGATAAAACGGGATTTAAGATGAAAACAGTTTCATAATGATTCATATAAAAATCTATTTTATTGTTAAAAATGGCTGCAAAAGTAATTAATTTTATTCTATCTTACAATACTTTTTAAATAAAGTTCAGACAATTTTAAAGCATTCGGTTTTTATGTTAAAAAAATGTTAAAGAAAACACTTTGCCGATGTTTTTTGGTTTTTAACCGAATTTTTTGTAACATTGTCGATAATTAAACCCAAATATAAAACCCTTATGACTCTAAATTGTGTAGTAGTAGATGATTCGGCGATACAAAGGTTATCTATTGTAAAGCTTATAGAAAATCATAACTCGCTTAATCTTATTGCAGAGTACAGTAGTGCGCTTGAAACTAAAAATGGTTTAAATACTCAAAAAGTAGATTTAATATTTTTAGATATCGAGATGCCTGTTTTAAATGGTTTTGAGTTATTAGATGTATTAAACAATAAGCCTCAAATTATATTTGTTACAGGGAAAACGGAGTATGCTTTTAAAGCTTTTAATTATGACGCTACCGATTACTTACAAAAACCTATAACTAGAGATCGTTTTAACCAAGCTGTTGACAAAGCTCTAGAACAACATAAATTAAAATTAGACTTTAACGAAACTGAAGGTGAACATATTTTTGTAAAAAGCAACCTTAAAAAACGTAAAGTTTATGTTAAAGATATTAAGTGGATTGAAGCTTTAGGTGATTATGTTAAATTAGTTACTGAGGAAACTAGTTTAGTTGTATTATCTACAATGAAAGCTTTTGAACACGAGTTACCTGAAGGTAAATTCTTAAGAATACATAAATCTTATATAGTAAACCTAGATAAGGTAGATCGCTTTAACAGTAAAAATGTTGAAGTTGGCTCTTACGAAATTCCTTTAAGTAGAAACAAGAAGACATTACTTGTTGATGCCTTAAATAATATTTAATTTATTTGAAAAATTACTGAATACTGAAAATCCTGCTTTAACGAGTGGGATTTTTTTTGCTCTAGCCTCTAGCCTCTAGCCTCTAGCCTCTAGCCTCTAGCCTCTAGCCTCTAGCCTCTAGCCTCTAGCCTCTAGCCTCTAGCCTCTAGCCTCTAGCCTCTAGCC
>NZ_JBSHNS010000609.1:0-9299 GCF_053601635.1 Pontimicrobium sp. MEBiC01747 | reverse complement strand
TAGAAGATGTAGTAGATAATCCTTACTTAGACGATTTCTATAACCAAATGGAGCGTTGGAGTTTTAACCTACAGGTTTACTTTTTAAATAGTCGTTTTCGTCAAGTCTCGCAAATACGTGAAAGTGGTAAAGATATTATACAAGATCGTACTATTTATGAAGATGCCCATATTTTTGCTCCAAACTTACATGCTATGGGCTTAATGACAAATCGTGATTTTGAGAATTATAAATCTCTTTTTGATTTAATGGAAGGATTTGTACAAGGTCCAGATTTATTAATTTACTTAAGAAGCTCTATTTCTAACTTAGTATCGCAAATTCATAAGCGTGGTCGTGATTATGAAAACTCAATAAGCATCGATTATTTAAGTCGTTTAAATGAGCGTTACGAAGCATGGATTACTGGTTATAATAAAGGTAATTTGTTAGTTATTGATGTTGATAATCTAGATTTTGTATCTAATCCTGAAGATTTAGGTAGTATTATTAACAAAATAGATGCCGAAATTAACGGCCTTTTCTAGATTATATAAAACCATTTTTCTTTGCATGTGCAATAGCCTGTTCGCTACTTTCAACCAATAATGCTGGTGTTGCTTTATAATTACCTAACAAACTTTTTACTCTAAGTAGTTTCTTTTTGTGGTTAACACTTCTTAAATAAATAGCTTTAATTCTATTAGGAAAGCGTTCTGCAATTTCAATATAAATATCTAGATCGTGTTCTCCACTATCTCCTATTAGTATAAAAGGAAGCTTAGGGTACATTTCTAATAAGTTTAATATTTCTTTTTGTTTTCTAGGGATCTTAACATTAGATTTACGTTTTAAAATATCTCCAAAACTTCTTAATAAAATAGGTCCTTTAGGAAAATTATTTTGTTTTAAAAACAATTCTAAATACCTATACAAATTCCAAGGACTATGACTTACATAAAAAATAGGATTCCTTTCATTACCCGTTTTACCTTGATGCAATTGGTGATAAAATTCGGCAGCACCTTCTAGGGGCAATCTATTTTTAGCAGCTTTAAAAAAGGTATTAAATAACAATCTCCATTTTAGTGTAGAAGCAACACCTGTATACAGTATGGTATCATCTATATCGCTTACAACTCCAAATTGAGCGGCTTTAGATGGAATTAAAATTTCTGCAGGAAACTTATTATTGTTTTGAATTTTTCGCTTTATATCTATATCACTATATGAAATATGAAACGTTAGCCAGCCTTCGCTATTAGTATATTTTGTTAGGTCTTTTAATTCGGCTTTAACTTTAAAGTAGCCCTTATAATTTGTTTTTGTCTTTATAACCTTTCCATTAGGTAATATAATATCTAAAGGAGTGTTTCTAATTTCATCAGACTCAAAACGCTTCCATGTATTTACTATAAGCCTAAACCAACTTTTATCTTCTAAATCTATAGATTCGTCTTCTAAAGCTCTACCTCGCAAATAAAAAAACATATCACTGCCGTAGCTATTAAATGCTATAATTTGTAGTGGGTCTTTCTTAAAAATCGACATATTTCTTTTTTAGTGCTCTTTTTATTTTTACTGAGTAGTAATGTAAACGAGAAGTAAATCTATACAAATATATATAGTAAAACAATTTTCATGTTATTCTTTTATATCTATTATATTTTAAATAATTTATGCTTTCTAAATTTAACTGCTATTTATGCTTAATCTTTTAAAAAAAACAGCTTCAAACTCAGCGCCAATTTTTATTACTCCTAAATTTAGTTTAAAAGACTTAAAATCTATTATAAATGCAGATATTCCTTATATAGGTACTACACTTTATAAGTGTAATACAACTCCAAACAGACTTATTTTAGATTATGACATTAAAGAAGGAAAAGATACAATTAAGGCTACTAGACTTCAGTTTATAAAAAAAGAAACTATTTTACATGTTACCGAAGAAGCCCTATCTATAAAACTAGATACTTACATAGAAACTAGTAATCACTCTAAAACAGATATTAAAAAGAATCCTGTTTTTATTGCTATACAACACTATATATTAAACCTTCAAGATGATGGTTTATATGCTTTGCATAATAGTGAAAAGCTCCCCTACATCCAGTATATTAATGCTTTTACAAAAAATTATATTTTTCATCAACTTTATAATAATGAACAGGTTTTAAGCATTCTCAATATAAACTCTATATTATTTAATGATGCTACGGTGAATTCTAAAGGTTATACTTGGCACTTTATAATTACATCGTTTAGGGTTTTACTTATTGGAAACAACGATAATACAATGCAGATTATAGACATTTCTAATGAAAACATAGTTTTACACGAAAAAAGGGGAAAAGATCTTATAGAAGGTAAAGCCTTTTCGTTTTATACAGATTTTATGAATGATTCCTTATATGCAGCCTTATTTCCTGTAGTGTTAACAAAGGAATCCCGCATTGTCATTTTTGCAGATTGTATTCTTAAGGACTCTAAAGCGAAGGCCAAAGTTGTAGGCTTAGCTTCAACTTGTTATGCTATTGCTCATAAAACGTCTTCAAGTACTATTAATGATTTAAAGAGCCAATGCATTAGATATCTAAAATCTTTTCAAATAAAAAAAGAATATACAGCAACATTACTTTCTGTATTTAAATCTTTTAGTGAGACTACGCCATCTTTTGGAAA
This sequence comes from Pontimicrobium sp. MEBiC01747, assembly GCF_053601635.1. Taxonomy (NCBI): domain Bacteria; kingdom Pseudomonadati; phylum Bacteroidota; class Flavobacteriia; order Flavobacteriales; family Flavobacteriaceae; genus Pontimicrobium; species Pontimicrobium sp. MEBiC01747. The sequence goes on along the minus strand of NZ_JBSHNS010000609.1, from coordinate 6,635 downwards.
GGACTTAATTCAAATTTGTATTGATTGGGATATTAATTATAAAGAGCAATATAAATTATTTAAACTTTTATTAGAGTTAAAAGAGACTACAGCTGTAAAGCATACTATTGCTTTTTACGATTATTTTAAATTTCAGTTTTTAAAAGAGGAAAATAAAGAAGAGCTTTTGTTTGAATTTAATTTAACCTACGGCAAATTATTAGCTAAAGCTGAGCGCTATGAAGGTGCTATATATATTTATAAGGGTATTTACGAAACACTCCCCGACGATAGTATTATAGATTTATTACCAACCAATACTACAAATATATTACAAGGTGAAGGCGGACAGCAATTAAAAATAACGCTTTTAGAGGCTATTTTAAGCTGGCAAAAGAAACAACATGTAAATACTATAGATACCGACCTAAAACTAGCACAATTACAGCCGCTTTTAAACTACAGATTACAAGCCTTGCATGCTAGTAATGAAACTAAACAAAAAGCGCTGGATATAGAATATAGCTTACAACTTAAAGAATTACAGTATCATTATGTAAAGTACACCAAAGCGCATTATAAGCGTTTAATAAAAAATGATATTTTAAAGGATGTTGTTCCTGAATGTTTTAAATATGCTACTGGTTTTTTCGATTCGTTAAATAGTTACATTGCATCAATACAATCTCCTAATTATGATGCAGTTATTTCTTTTTCCGATAAATTAACTGCTACAAATTACCCTGAAGTTTATAAAATAATAACCAACATGTGCTATGCGCTTAGCATAAGTACGCCTGAGTGTTATATAGGAAGGGCTAATTATTCTAATACTATTATTGGTGTTGAAGGTAGTCCGCCGTATTTAATTATTGGTGTTGATTTTATTGAGGTTAATAGTAAACATCAATTAAACAATAACGAACTTAAGTTTTTAGTCGCTACAGAGTTGGCTCATATTTATTTTGAACATACTAAAATAACATCTACAGATGTTTGGCGTGGTGCTGCAGAAAAAGGTTTTTCTTTCCTAACTACGGTATTAAGTATTATTCCTTTTGCTGGAAGCATTGGAAATTTACTTGGCAACCTTTCTAACGTTGATAAGTACACAAAGATTATTAAAAGTGTAGAAAAGGCTACAAATATTGCCGAAAAAGGCCAAAATATTCTAGATGTAAGCGAAAGATTAAACATTAGTTTAATTAGTAAAGCTGAAAGCGATGAAAGTAAATCGCAAAATCTATTGATTACTTCTAGATTAATGGAAATTATAGCTGACAAAGTTGCCCTACTTTTTTGTAATGACTTGCAGGCTGCAATAAAGGGAATTATATTAAGCTCTAACTTACTTGAAAAAGAGCTTGATACTATTAAAGATTATGGTTTACTTAATGTTTTAGAACGAAAAAATGATGATGGGAGTTTCCTTTATCAAGAGCTTATTATTAGAATAAGGAGTTTGTGTTCTTTTTATCTTTCGGATACTTTTGAAGATTTAAAGATGAAACTGTATTCTTCTTAAATTATACATCTAAGACTAATTAATAAAAAAACCACGCCTATTCAGCGTGGTTTTTAAGAATTGAATATTTATAAAGGAATAACTAAAAATTATTCTTTCACTATTATTTCTACTGTCTTTCTTTTTTCTCCTTTTGAGCTATCTAATTCAAAATGGTTTTTACCATGTACACCTTCTCCTTTCATTGCTTCAATTTTCTTATTAACGTCTTCTAAAGTCCCTTCTATAACTTCTTTTTTAGTACTTTCAACGCCATTTTCAACAATTACTGTAGTCACAATTGCTTTTGCATTTTTTGTAACATCATTAATTTCAGTAGAAATCGTTTGTGTAATATCTATATTATTTTCTAACATTGCGACACCTTCCTCTGTATGCCCTCCTAAAATAGGCGCTATTACTAATCCAATTAAACAGGTTAGTTTAATTAAAATATTCATAGATGGCCCTGATGTATCTTTAAAAGGGTCTCCTACAGTATCTCCCGTAACAGCGGCCTTGTGCGCATCCGATCCTTTGTACGTCATTTCTCCATTAATTTCTACTCCAGCTTCAAACGACTTTTTAGCATTATCCCAAGCTCCTCCTGCATTATTCTGGAAAATAGCCCATAACACTCCACTTACGGTAACTCCTGCCATATAACCTCCTAACATCTCTGCAACAAGCTTATGGTTTTCTGGGTAGATTAAAACTCCTATTAAAACAATAACAATAGGAAAACCTATAGTTAATATTCCTGGTAATAGCATTTGTTTTAAAGAGGCTTTAGTAGAAATATCTACACACTTATCGTATTCTGGTTTTCCTGTTCCTTCCATAATTCCAGGAATCTCTTTAAACTGTCGTCTTACTTCTTCTACCATCTCCATAGCTGCTTTACCTACAGAACTCATTGCTAATGCAGAAAATACTACTGGCACCATACCACCAACAAAAAGCATTGCTAATACTGGTGCTTTAAAAATGTTTATTCCATCGATATCTGTAAAGGTTACATAAGCTGCAAATAATGCTAATGCTGTTAATGCTGCAGATGCAATAGCAAATCCTTTTCCTGTTGCTGCTGTTGTATTCCCAACTGAGTCTAATATATCTGTACGTTCTCTTACAATTGGTTCTTGCTCACTCATTTCTGCAATACCTCCTGCGTTATCGGCTATAGGTCCAAAAGCATCAATAGCTAATTGCATTGCTGTTGTTGCCATCATTGCTGATGCCGCCATAGCTACTCCATAAAATCCTGCAAATGCATATGAAGCCCAAATGGCGATAGCAAATAATAAAACGGAACTGAATGTAGAAATCATTCCTGTTGCTAAACCTGCTATAATATTTGTTGCGGCTCCTGTGCTAGATTGTTGTACAATATTTAAAATAGGCTTTTTACCTAAGCCTGTATAGTATTCTGTAAATGATGAAATCGCTGCTCCTACTACTAACCCTACTAGTGTTGCATAAAACACCCTCATAGAAGAAATATCTTGTAAGCCTTCTCCAAAAAATTCCATTTTCATAGTTTCTGGAAGCATCCATGTAACTAGGCCATAACAAGCAATAGCAACTAATGCTATAGAAGTCCAGTTTCCAATATTAAGTGCCTTCTGTACTTGTGCTTCTTTTGCATCGTTAGATGATATTTTCACTAAAAAAGTACCAATAATAGAGATTATAATTCCTACTCCTGCAATTGTCATTGGCAATAAAATTGGGCCAATTCCTCCAAAAGCACCCTCTATGGCTCCTCCCATATCTTTTATAATGTAGTTACCAAGAACCATTGCTGCTAGTACTGTTGCTACGTACGAACCAAATAAATCGGCTCCCATTCCTGCAACATCTCCTACGTTATCTCCTACGTTATCTGCAATTGTTGCTGGGTTTCTTGGATCATCTTCTGGAATTCCTGCTTCTACTTTACCTACTAAATCGGCTCCAACATCTGCTGCTTTAGTGTAGATTCCTCCTCCTACACGCGCAAATAAAGCAATAGATTCTGCTCCAAGAGAGAACCCTGCTAATGTTTCTAACACTAGTGTCATGTCTGTAGTATTTGTCCACTCTCCGCCCATAAACATTTGGTAGAATAGTATAAAGAAAGCTGTTAAACCTAATACTGCTAAACCTGCAACACCTAACCCCATTACTGTACCTCCTCCAAAAGAGATATTTAATGCTTTAGGTAAACTTGTTTTTGCAGCTTGTGTTGTTCTTACATTTGTTTTCGTTGCTATTCTCATTCCTATATTACCTGCTACTGCAGAAAAAACAGCTCCAATAATAAATGCTACTATAATTAGATAACTTGTAGAGTCTACTACAGTAGCTACTCCCGCTAAAGCTATACTTGCTCCTATCACAAAAAATGTAAGTAGTTTATATTCTGCTTTCAAGAAGGCAAGAGCTCCTACGTATATGTGATCTGAAATTTCTTTCATCTTACCATCTCCTGCATCCTGCTTCATTACCCAAGAGCGTTTAATAAGCATGTAAATTAAACCTAATACTGCCAATATAATTGGCACATAAATCATTATTGATTCCATATTATTTTTGTTTGATTAGTTTCTTAATGAACGCTAATGTAATAAATTCAGTGTTAAGTAAAAAATATTTTGAAAGTGACATTTTTTTAATAAAAAAAACAACAATTTAATAACGCAAAATCGCACTATTATTGATTTTCAAGACATTAAACCTTTTAAAAAACCTCGTTATTATAAACCATTGATTTACTTCTGTTTAAACCATAAAAAAACCTACTCTTAAATTAGAGTAGGTTTTACTATTTTAATAAAGTATGTCTAAAATTTAGTTTTTCACTTCATTTTTAAATTTATCAAATTTACTTTGCTTCATTTCTTTCGGCCAAGAGTTGTTTGATGTATCTACGTCTGCAGTTTCTAATTTAGGGTCTACTTTAATACTTACAATTTCTTTATCTGAAGCTATTGCTTTAGTTGTTTGCTTATCGTTAAGTCTCCAAATTTGAGCTGGGTACTTTTCTGTTTTAGATGTTCCGTCTGCATAAGTATATTCTACAATAATTGGCATTACTAAACCTCCTGGTTTTTCGAATGTTACATTATAAAAATATTTAGGTTCTTTCATTTTAGCTCTTTCTTGTGGAGTAAAATTGTCCATTAAATACTCTTTAAGCGGCTTAGATTTACTTGAGATATTTCCTTTCTTCATCTCTTCTTTATATTCCTCGCTACCTTCTTCAACAAAGTATACTAAACTATTTTTATCAATCCCAAAACGAGTCGCCATTGCACTCCCCCTTTTATTAGGAGTCGTTGTTACATAAAATTTTCTAACATTTTTTATTCCTATGTCTACATAATCTGTAGTGTAGAACCATCCTCTCCAAAACCAATCTAAATCGAATGCAGATGCATCTTCCATTGTACGGAAAAAGTCTTCTGGTGTTGGGTGTTTAAACATCCAACGTTGTGCATATTCTCTAAAAGCGTAATCAAATAATTCTGGTCCCATTACAGTTTCACGTAATATATTTAATGCTGTTCCTGGTTTACCGTAGGCATTGTTACCAAATTGGTATGTATTTAAACCTTTAGTCATAATAGGTGCAATATAATTTTGATCGCCTCCCATATAATTTACAATTTTTGCAGCTGGACCACGACGTGATGGATATGCTGTTTGACCAGGTGATAAAGCATCTGGGTACCATTTTCCAAAATCTTGCTCTGCAACATACTGTACAAAAGTGTTTAATCCTTCGTCCATCCATGTCCATTGACGCTCATCACTATTTACAATCATTGGAAAGAAGTTGTGTCCAACTTCGTGTATAATTACACTCATCATTCCAAATTTTGTTCTATCGCTGTAGTTTCCTTCTTTATCTGGACGACCATAATTCCAACAGATCATTGGATACTCCATTCCTTGTTGCTTAGCGTGCACTGATATTGCTTTATGGTAAGGGTAATCGAACGTCATACGAGAGTATGATTTTAATGTACTTGCTACTGCTTTAGTAGACCATTTCTCCCATAGTGGGTTTCCTTCTTTAGAATATAATGAAACAGCCATTACATCTTTTCCTCCTATTTTAACAGCCATCATATCCCAGATGTACTTTCTAGATGTTGCAAAACCAAAATCACGCACATTCTCAGCATAAAGCTTCCATGTTTTCTTTTTTGTAGATTTTGTTTTTTCTTTCTTTTCTGCTTCTTTTTGTGTTACTATTATTACTGGCTCATTAAATGATTTTTTAGCCTTATTGTAACGCTTCATCATCTCTTTAGAGAAGACTTCTTTTCTATTCATTAACTTTCCTGTTCCATCTAATATGTGGTCTGCAGGTACGGTAATATTTACTTCAAAATTTCCAAATGGTAAAGCGAACTCATCACGTCCCCAGAATTGAGAGTTTTGCCATCCTTCTACATCATTATACACTGCCATTCTAGGGTAAAACTGTGCTATAACGTAGTTTCTGTTATCTGAATCTGGGAAATACTCATATCCTGAACGGCCTCTTCCATTAACGTGATCGTTAATATTGTACCACCATTTAATTGAGAAAGAGAATTTCTCTCCTGTTTTTAAAGCTTTTGGTAACTCTACACGCATCATGGTTCTATTAATCATGTGTGGTAAAGGCTTTCCATTAGCGTCTTTTACTTCTTGTATATTGAAACCTCCATCAAACTTTTCTGCCATGTAACTGTTTACAAATGTAGATGCTTGTTGTGCTGGCGAAATTCCACTACTTTGAATTAAAGGTGTTTTGGAATCCTTTGCTCTCATATTTTGGTCTAATTGTACCCAAAGATATTTTAATGCGTCTGGTGAGTTATTGGTATAAGTAATTGTTTCGTTTCCAGAAAGTTTTGCATTTACATCATCAAGCTCAAGATCCATTTTATAATCTGCTTGTTGTTGGTAATAGGCTGCTCCTGGTGCTCCTGATGCAGAACGATACATATTTGGCGTTGAGAACTCATCATACAACTGTTTAAACTTGTTGTTGTTTGTGTGCCCTTGCTGTTTTTCGGCATTTTCTTGTTGGGCGAATGCTCCAAAAGAAACAAACATAAGTGAAAGAAAATAATACTTAAATTTAGTCATCTTTAAAAATTGTTGTTTTTTGAAA
>NZ_JBSHNS010000608.1:0-2576 GCF_053601635.1 Pontimicrobium sp. MEBiC01747 | reverse complement strand
CCCTTGTTCTACAGTTGCCGAAACAGTATTAGATTTTGTTTTTAAAAGATAGGCTAAAAAACAACCATTGGCACTTCCTGTAGCTGCATCTTCAATAAGACGCCCGTTTTCAATGCAAAACATTCTTGTATTATAATCATTAGTAGACTCAACGGTTTCTTCAGTTACAAAAAATAAAGAGCTTGTAAGGCCAGTTATACTATTAGTTTTATACTTGTTATGTTTAGTTAAAAAGTCAATAACTTTTTTCGAGTCAAGTTTTATTTGGTTTATGGCTTTTAAGCTTAACATTGGAATAATAATATAGGGCAAACCCGTACTGATTTCCTCTATAGGATTTTGTCTGTTTAGAGCTTTAATATCTATACCTAATCCGTTTGCAATATCGTTATGGTTAAATACATTAATAAACTCTGGAGCAGCTTGTTCCATTACAAAATAACTCTTGTCAATATCATCAATTGCGGTAATATCTATACTAATTTTAGAATGCTTTAAATGTAATATGATGCATTTTTTAGGATTAGGCAATAAGTATTTAGATATTATAAACGCAGTACCTAATGAGGGATGCCCAGCAAAAGGGACTTCGTATTCTGGAGTGAAAATTCTAACATCAAAAGCGGTGTTATTTCTGTTCTTTTTTATAAAAGTAATCTCAGGAAAATTTAACTCCCTTGCTATACTTAGCATCTCTTTATCTGTAACCAAATTATTATAATCAACAAAAACGGCCAATTGATTTCCTCCGTATTTTAATGAGGTGAATACATCAACTATATAATATTCTATTTCTATTATTTTTTTGTTTGCTACCAAGATTGTAAGATACAAGTTAAAAGAAGCTCAAGATACTATATAAAAGACATTATAACCAAAATGAAGAATTAGAATTACTATTAAATTTAGAAAAGACCTACAAATAGAGTATTTTTGCAGGATGAAGGAGAAACAGGATCAGCATAGATTATCAGATTGGTTACCAACAACTAATAAAGAAGTGAAAATTAGAGGTTGGGAAGCGCTAGATGTTATTTTATTTAGTGGTGATGCTTATGTAGATCACCCCTCTTTTGGTCCTGCTGTTATAGGGCGTATTTTGGAAAGTTATGGGCTACGTGTAGCTATAGTACCGCAGCCAAGTGTTACAGATAATTTGCAGGATTTTACTAAACTTGGCGTACCAAAATTATTTTTTGGGATTACTGGTGGTTGTATGGATCCCATGGTAAGTAATTATACCGCAAGTAAAAAACGACGAGATAAAGATGCATACACACCTAATGGAGACATAGGGTTTAGACCAGATTATGCAACTACTGTGTATTCTAACATTTTAAAAGAAAAATTCCCTGATGTTCCTGTTTTAATTGGAGGAATTGAAGCGTCTTTGCGCCGTGTAACACACTACGATTATTGGAGCGATAAACTAATGCCATCTATATTAGAAAGTTCTAAAGCAGATATGTTGGTATATGGAATGGGAGAACAGCCATTACGAGAAGTTGTAGAGTTATTACAAAAAGGAGTCCCGTTTTCTAGTTTAAAAACAATAAAGCAAACCGCTGTTTTAATAGAGAAAGGAGATAAAGTCCCAAAAAACTCTAATTGGGAAGATATTAGTATACATTCGCACGAGACATGCCTAAAAGATAAAAAGAAGTTTGCGTCGAACTTTAAAGTAATAGAACAAGAATCGAATAAGTTAAAAGCACGACGTATTTTTCAAGAAGTAGGAGGGAAAGTTTTAATGATTAATCCGCCATATCCAACTATGACGGAGAAAGAAATCGATGCTTCTTTCGATTTGCCATATACACGATTGCCACATCCTAAATACAATAAACGAGGGCCAATTCCTGCGTTTGAAATGATTAAATTTTCTATAAATATTCATAGAGGTTGCTTTGGTGGTTGCAGTTTCTGTACTATTTCTGCTCACCAAGGCAAATTTATAGCTAGTAGAAGCCAAGAGTCTGTTTTAAAGGAAGTAGATACAGTAGCTAACATGCCAGATTTTAAAGGCTATTTATCAGATATTGGAGGCCCTTCAGCAAATATGTATAAAATGAAAGGTAAAATACAGTCTATTTGCGACAAATGTGTTGCACCCTCTTGTATTTCGCCAGTAATATGTAGTAATCTAGATACATCTCATAAACCATTAACAGAACTGTATCAAGCTGTAGATAAACATCCAAAAGTAAAAAAATCGTTTATAGGTAGTGGGATTCGTCATGACATGTTGGTGCCAGAGTTTAATAAAAATGCCGATCCTAAAGAATTAGATGATTATACAGAAGAGGTAATGACAAAACACGTTTCTGGACGTTTAAAAGTAGCACCAGAGCATACCTCAGACCCTGTATTAAAATTAATGCGTAAACCATCATTTAAATATTTTCATAAGTTTAAAGAACGTTTTGATAAAATAAATATTAAAAAAGGATTAAAGCTCCAATTAATCCCTTACTTTATTTCTAATCATCCAGCTTGTGAGGTGGAAGATATGGCAAATCTTGCTGCAGAAACTAAAGATATGGGCTTTCAATTAGAGCAAGTGCAAGGGTTTACAC
>NZ_JBSHNS010000607.1:0-3632 GCF_053601635.1 Pontimicrobium sp. MEBiC01747 | reverse complement strand
ATGTAAAGTTAACGCCTATAGATTCTAAATCTGAAATAAAATATATTTTACTAGGTATAGATTCGCAAACAAAGCACATTTATAACTTAATTGAAATAGGTAAGAATAACACAAAAACAACTTTGACTGTTAATTCTTTTAAAACAAATGAACCTATTTCAAAAAGCTTGTTTACCTTTGACGAAAGTAAATATAGCGATTACTACATCAATACATTAGATTAGTTACCCTTTGAAAATATTAGATAGATATATATTAACCTCTTATCTTAAAACTTTTATCAGCGTGTTTGTTATTCTCATGCTGATTTTTGTATTACAGGCTATTTGGTTATATATTAAAGAATTAGCAGGAAAAGATTTAGATATATTAACCGTACTAAAGTTTTTATTCTATATAACCCCCACTCTAATTCCATTAATATTACCACTTACCATACTACTATCTTCTATTATGGTTTTTGGAAATTTTGCTGAAAACTATGAGTTTGCTGCAATGAAATCTACAGGGATTTCATTACAACGTGCTATGTCTAGCTTAAGTGTTTTTATTGTACTGTTAGCTATTACCACTTTCTTTTTTAGTAATAATGTTATTCCTTGGGCGGAGTACAATAGTTATAATTTAAGAAAAAACATTGCAAAAGTAAAGCCAGCCATGGCTATTGCCGAAGGGCAGTTTAATCAAATAGGCGAAAACTTTAATATTAAAGTTGCTAAAAAAACAGGAGAGCGCGGACAGTTTTTAGAAGATGTTGTTATACACCAAAGTCAAAAAGGGAAACCTGGTAATCATAAAACAACCATAGCAAAAACGGGAGAGCTAATAAGTAGCAAAAAATCGGATGTATTACAATTAGTGCTTTTTGATGGTTATCATTACGATGATACGCCACCAAAAGATTATAAAAAAAGGCTAAGGCGTCCATTTACAAAGAGCTCTTTTGATAAGTATATTATGAATATTGATTTATCGCAATTAAACACTGTAGATTTAAGCCAGAAAAACATTGACGATAAATATACAATGCTTAGTATTAACGAGTTAAACTATGCAATAGATTCTTTAAATACACAACGCCAAAATTTATATGCTACAAACGCTAAATCGTTATACGATAGAACAAATATAGGAACCTTAAATCTTACGGTAGAACCAAGAAAAGATACAATTTATTCTGGTCATGATATTTTAAGCTTATTTAAAACTAAACGACAAGTACAACTATTAGATTATGCTGTAAATGCATCTTCTAGTACCATACAAATTATTACATCTAAACAAAACACTATAAAAGCTAGAACTATCTGGTTTAATAAGCATATTATAGCTTTTCATGAAAAATTTGCATTAGCTATAGCTTGTATTATTCTCTTTTTTGTTGGTGCGCCATTAGGAGCACTAATTAAAAAAGGTGGACTAGGTTTACCAATGGTAATTGCAATTGTACTATTTTTATCCTATCACTTTATAGGAATTTTCGCAAAAAACAGTGCTAAAGATGGTTCGTTTAACCCCGCAATGGCGACTTGGTTTTCTACTCTTATTATGTTACCATTAAGTATTTACTTAACTACAAGAGCAACGAAAGATAAAGGTGCTTTTGAAACCGATAGTATTTTAGAGCCACTTAAAAAACTGTTTGGTGTAAAACAGAAAACAGTTTCAGAAAGCGAAACACTTTTAGCAACTAACTCTAATGCATATACTACTCTAGAAGGTTATGATAATAATAAGCTTATAGATGTTATTAAAAATTATAGAGAATACGACTATAGTATTGCTTACAAGAACTCTTCGGTAGCTATTTTAGAAACAAGAGGTATCACTGCACAAGAATTAAAAATTGGAGGACACTTTACCAATCAAAAATATGAAGAAGCCGTACGTTTAAAACACTTGTACGATGAAGATTCAAAATTGTCTCTTATCTTATATGCCATAGCAGTTCCTTTAATATTATTAGGGAGTATATTAAAAAACAATACATTCCCGCTTATAGGAAACATTTTATTTGTTACAGGTATTGTTATAGAAGTTCTGTTTCTATTTTCATTTATGAAATCATTTAACAGCTTTTCTAACTTAACAAAACAATTAGACAAAAGTGCTATTGGTGGGGCTTTAATCTTTTTACTATTTGGTTTTCCTCTATACATGGTTAATTATTTTATTCAGAGCAAGCAGATTGCAAAAGAACTTAAAATGAAACCTGTGTCTTTAAAAGAAAGTACTCATAATAAACCAGTTATAGAAAACGCAGAAAAAATAACGACTTCAAATGTTTTAGTCTCAAAAACTAAGTTAAAAGATTATAAAACTGTCGCAACATTCTCTTATATATTCTATGGTTTTGCTGTTATACTTTTTATTTTATACTTTGTTTTAAATAATAACAAACCATTATTAGCTCCAGCTACACTACAGTTATGTCTTATTTCGTTTATAATATATATAGTACATTACCTAAAGAGTTATTTTAGTTTTAGTAAACTCTATTATAACATAGAGGACCTTACGGCTCCTAAAAAACCATTATTATTAATAGTTGGTTTTATAATTTACCCAATAATTCATCTATTCCGAAATCGAAAAATAGAATCCGATTTTAAGCATTAATCACAAATAAGCGATATCTTTGCGAAACTAAAAAGTCTTTATAATGATTACCAATACTGAAAGTAAAGTAGAGTTTAAACTTAATACCATACAAGACGCTATAAACGACATTAAAGCTGGTAAAGTTATTATTGTTGTAGATGATGAAGATAGAGAAAATGAAGGTGATTTCTTAGCTGCAGCAGAACTTGTAACTCCAGAAATGATAAATTTTATGGCAACGCATGGGCGTGGGTTAATTTGTGCACCACTTACCGAAAACCGTTGTAAAGATTTAGGTTTACACATGATGGTAACCAATAATACCGATCCTATGGAAACTGCATTTACGGTTTCTGTAGATTTAAAAGGACATGGGGTTACTACTGGTATTTCTGCAAGTGATAGAGCAAAAACAATACAAGCTTTAGTTAATACTACTACTAAACCATTCGATTTGGCACGCCCTGGGCATATTTTCCCTCTTGTAGCTAAAGAAGGCGGTGTATTAAGACGTACTGGCCATACAGAAGCAGCAATAGATTTTGCACGTTTAGCTGGTTTAAACCCAGCTGGTGTAATCGTTGAGATTATGAATGAAGATGGTACTATGGCGCGTTTACCTCAATTAATAGAGGTTGCTAAAAAATTCGATTTAAAAATCGTGTCTATTGAAGATTTAGTGGCTTACAGAATGGATCACGACTCTTTAATAGATAAAAAAGAAGATTTTAATATAGAAACGCGTTTTGGTAGTTTTAGATTAAGAGCCTACCAACAAACAACCAATAACCAAGTACATATAGCACTTACAAAAGGAGATTGGGCAACTAACGAGCCCGTTTTAACTCGTGTTAATTCTACTTTAGTTAATAATGATATTTTAGGAACCTTAACTAATAATGCCGATAAAAAGCTAGACGACATGTTTAAGGCTGTAAACAAGGCAGGAAAAGGTGCTATACTATTTATTAATCAGCAAGCACAATCCTTAAACCTATTAAACCGTTTAAGCCTTTTAAAAGCTTCTCAAG
>NZ_JBSHNS010000606.1:0-6775 GCF_053601635.1 Pontimicrobium sp. MEBiC01747 | reverse complement strand
CACCTAAACTGCATAAAAACTTATATAACTAGCTGTTTTTATAAATTTAAAATTACAAATAGCTCTTTTATAGTTATTTTTACAACAAACCTAAGTTGTTTTTATTATGAGTTTACAAAAAGTAACATACTTATTATTTTTTTGTTTGTACTGTAGTACCTCTATTTCTCAAAGCCAAGACATTGGCCTCTTATATACTAATTTAGCAAACTCTAAAACGCCTACAGAAAAAGTTTCTTCATTGACTATGCTTGCTATTTTTTTTAAAGATAAAAACTTAGATAGCACAAAGGTATATACAGAAAAACTTAAAATAATTAGCGACTCGCTAAAACTAAAAAAGGGCATGTATAATGTTAATTTATTATATGCACACATTAATAATAAAGTTGGGCAAGATACTTTAGCAATAAGAAATTTTGACAACGCAATAAAAATAGCAAAACAACTAAATGACAATTACTTAGAAGGTTATGCCTTCTATGAAAAAGCTACTTATTTTTACGAAAAGGGTGACTTTTTAAAAACTTTAAAATACAATTTAATAACAGAAAATAGTTTTAGTAAAACAGATAGTATTTTTCCATTAAAAATAAGAAACCTAAATAATATTGCCTTTTACAATTTGGAATTAGAAAACTATGAGAATGCCTTAAACTATCTAGACAAAATAATTAAACTAACAAAAAACACTAAGTATTTAAAAGAAGAGGTGCATGCCTACAGTTCTATAGCCTGTGTATACAGTGAAATTAACAATCATAATGATGCCTTTAAGTATATGGAAATTGCTAAAGAAAAATCTAAAGCATTAGGCGACAAAAATGGTGAACTAATGTTAATACATAATACTGCAATTTTACATTACAATAAAAAGGAATACACTAAGGCAAAAAGTCTTTTTCAGACAGTTATTAATTCAACTTTTTCTAAACGAGAAGGAAATGATATTGAAGCCCACTTGTATTTAGCAAAGATTGATATAGAAAACAAAAATTATGAAACCGCCTTAAAACAACTTGAATATGCAGAAGATATATCTAAAAAAGGATTTCGTAAAGATTTATATATAGATGTGCTTTTCGAGAAAGCTAATCTGTATTATCAAAGCAAACAACCTAATAAAGCTTTAGAATTAATAAGTCAAATAGTTAATTTACCTACTGACAATAATTTAAAAGATGTTTTTTTGTTAAAATCAAAAATCTATAATCTACTACATAAAGATAAAGAAGAATTAATTGCTTACAAAAAACATATAGCTCTTAAAGAAGAATTTCAAAACAGGAATAATATTTATAATATAGAATCATTAAAACATTCTTTTGAGCATAGGTTTGTAGAAAATGAAATTGCTGAGCATAAACGAATGCTAGCTTCTTTAGAGGAAAGAAACCAAATAAAATCAAAAAATAATATTCTAACTATATTAATTTTTACTACAATACTTCTCTTCTCTATTTTTTCTTTATTTCGTTATAAAAAAATTAACCGTCTTAATAAAGAAAGATGGCATGCTGAAAAAATAGTAGAAGAATTAAAACAAGAAAAACTTAATTTTGAAGTTAGTAGTAAGCAAAAACAACTTACAGATTTTGCTATACACATAACAGAGAAGAATGATTTGCTAGAAAAAATTAAATTACAAATAATAGATACCAATATCCATAATAAAAACGATGCAATTAAAAATCTTATTATATCTATTAATAATGACATAAAAAGAAACAAAGAAAAATCTCAACTTTACTTAAATGTAGAAGATGGTAATGATTCGTTCTATGAACAACTAACAAAACAATACCCAAACTTAACTCAAAAAGAAAAAAGGATCGCAACATTAATACGTTTGGGCCACACTTCTAAGCAAATAAGCCTTCAATTAAATATAGCTATAGTAAGTGTTAATAACTACAGGCATAGTCTCCGTAAAAAACTAAAATTAACAAGAGACCAAAACTTAATAGATTTTATCAAAGCCATATAGCTAAGCTTTTTTTATTTTTTACTAATAAACATAATAGCAGAATTAAGCATAACAATGCTATAAGTACAGATTTATAACGAAAAAACCACTTACATTATTTGATACATAAAAAGGTTCACTTGTATAAATGAACCTTTTTATATTATATACTAACGTCTAGCTATAAGCTTATCTCCAACCGCCACCTAAGGCTCTATACACATTAATACGAGCCAATAATTGTTCTTTTTTAATATCTACAAGCTTAATTTTAGATTCTAATGCATCTCTTTGCGTTAATAATACCTCCATATAATCTGCTCTAGCAGATTGGTATAATTTATTTGAGATTTCTATAGATTTGGTTAAAGCTTCAACCTCTTTACTTTTAAACACGTAACTTTTTTTAAGGTTTTCAATATTAGAAAGTTCATTAGCAACTTCAATATAACCATTTAAAATAGCTTTTTCATATTCGTAAACAGTTGCAAGTTGTTTTGCATTAGCTGTATTATATTCTGCTTTAATTGCATTTCTATTAATTAAAGGCCCTACAATGTCTCCGCCTAAATTATATAATAAAGATTCTGCTCCAGATACTAAATATTTTGGTTTAAATGCTTCTAATCCTATACCGGCTTTTAAGCCAAATGAGGGATAAAATTTAGCCCTGGCAACTTTAACATCTAGTTTGGCAGCAGCTAACTCGTATTCTGCTTTACGAATATCTGGGCGATTCCCTAATAATTGAGGTGGTATCCCTGTCATTACAGTATCTATAGACCTTTCTAAAAAATTAGTAGAATGTCTTACAATTGTAGCTGGTTGTTTTCCTATTAAAAAATTAATCTGGTTTTCAACCTCAATAATCTGTTGCTTAATGTCGTATTTTTCACTTTGATTTTTTAATACCTCAGCTTCAAAACGTTTTACTGCTAATTCTGTAGTTCTAGCTGCTTCCTTTTGAAGTTTAACAATTTTTAATGCTTTTTGTTGTATTTCTAAATTTTGATTGATAATTACTAATTGATTATCTAACGCAACAAGTTCGTAATAAGCATTAGCTATTTCTGCAATTAAATTGGTTACCATAAAGTGCTTCCCTTCTACCGTAGAAAGGTATTCCATAACGGCTGCTTTTTTAGAGTTGCGAAGCTTTTTCCAAACATCAAGCTCCCAAGTTGCTACTAAACCCGCAGAATAATTGGTAAAGGGTTCTGGAAACATTTTGTTATCCTTTACAGGAAGATTAGTTTCTATTGCTCCGTTTCTGGTATACTCCCCTACTTTATCAACCTCGGCACCTGCTCTATAATTTACAAAAGGAAGGTACTCTCCTTTTCTTGCTTTTATTTCATTATTAGCTATTGCTACCTTTTGCAATAAAATATTTAATTCTTGGTTATTTACTAATGCAGAATCTATTAATGCATTTAATTCTGGCTCTGCAAAAAATGCTCTCCAAGCTATAGAGGCACTATTAAAGGTGTCTTTTACAGCATTATTATATTCCTGTGGTAGTTTTTTATTAACCGCCCTAACCTGCCTTGCTGGTACACACGATTGAATTCCTACAGTTAACAAAAGGAGAAGTATTGCTATAGATTTAAATTTCATCGTTATCTTCATTTTTTGTTATTTTTATTACTTGAGGTTAATTTAGATATACGTTTTCTTAACTCTCTCAATTGTGTTTTAATTGTATTTTTCTCTTCGGAAGCTCTTATAAATTCTTCTGAGATGGGTTCATCTGCTTCGTTTTTAATTAGCCCTTTGCCATCTGCCATTTTTGCGAAAATGTAGTATAATCCAGGAATAACCAATACGCCAATTATTGTCCCTATAAGCATTCCGCCCATTGCAGAGCCTCCAATGGTTCTATTTCCAATAGCTCCAGCTCCTGTTGCAATTACAAGAGGTATTAAGCCAGCAATAAAAGCAAACGAAGTCATTAAAATTGGACGAAAACGCATCTTTGCTCCTTCTATTGCTGCTTCTAAAATACCGATGCCTTCCCTTCGCCTTTGTACAGCAAATTCTACAATAAGTACGGCATTTTTACCAAGAAGTCCAACTAACATAATCAATCCAATTTGAGCATAGACATCGTTGGCTAATCCCATAACTTTTAACAATAAAAACGAACCAAAAATTCCAACTGGTAAGGATAAGATAACGGCTAAGGGTAACAAGAAACTTTCATATTGTGCAGCTAATACAAGGTATACAAATACAAGTACCACCGCAAAAATGTAAAAAGATTCGTTTCCTCTACTAGCTTCATCGTACGATAGGCCTTCCCATGCAATATCGTACCCTCTAGGAAGGGTTTCTTTTGCAACTTCCTTTATTGCTGCAATAGCATCTCCACTTGTATAACCTTTAGCTGGTAAACCTCTTATAGCCGCAGAATTATATAAATTGTATCGTGTTATCTCGTTAGGTCCCAATTTTTTCTTTAAGGTCATAAAGGCAGAATATGGCACCATATCTCCTGTTTCATTTTTTACATAAAGTTTCTCTAAATCTGATGGTAGTCTACGATACTCTGGAGCTGCTTGGGTATACACTTTAAAGAAACGGCCATACTTAATAAATCCTTGTTCGTATGTACTACCAATTAAAATATTAAGATTCTCTACAGCATCTCCAACAGAGACGCCTTTTTGCATTGCTGCTTTATTATTTATAACTAATTCGTATTGTGGATAATTAGCTGCAAAAAAAGTAAATAAGCCTGTAAGTTCTTTACGTGTTCTAAGCGCATCCATAAAGTTATTATTTATGGTCTCGAACTCATGGTA
Organism: Pontimicrobium sp. MEBiC01747; assembly: GCF_053601635.1. Classification (NCBI taxonomy): domain Bacteria; kingdom Pseudomonadati; phylum Bacteroidota; class Flavobacteriia; order Flavobacteriales; family Flavobacteriaceae; genus Pontimicrobium; species Pontimicrobium sp. MEBiC01747. Next base: position 2,005 of record NZ_JBSHNS010000606.1, on the reverse strand, counting down.
ATCTGTATTATCTGTTTTATCTAATAGTCGCATTGAGAAGCCACCAGAAGATCCAAAACCAGGTACAGCAGGCGGTTCAAAATACTCAATTACTGCTCCTAAATCTTTACTAGACGCTTCTAACGTTTCCATAATTTCATGTACAGAGTGTTCTCTTTCTGACCATGGTTTTAGGTTTATTAAACAGGTTCCTGCGTTAGAGCCTCGACCTTCGGTCATTATTTCATATCCTGCTAACGAAGATACAGATGCTATATCGTCCATTTCTTCACATAGCTTCTGTAACTTTCTAGAAACTTCATTGGTTCGCTCTAAGGTAGCTCCTGGTGGTGTTTGTATTATAGCATATATTGTTCCTTGGTCTTCATTAGGTATAAATCCAGCAGGCAAAACCTTATTTGTAACAAATATTCCTACACAAAATGCAATTAAAATTCCAAAGGTTAATATTCTTCGGTTTACTATTAATTTTAGGATATTAACATACCTTCCTGTTAACTTATCAAATCTTGTATTAAACCAATCAATAAAGCGGTTTATTGGAGATTTTTTTCTTGCTTTACCATGATTATTCTTTAATATCATTGCACATAACACAGGGGTAAGTGTTAATGCTACAACTGCCGAAATGATAATAGAACCTGCCATTGTAATAGAGAATTGTCTGTAAAACACACCTACAGGCCCAGTCATAAAAGAAATTGGAATAAAAACAGCTACCATAACCAAAGTAATGGCTATAATGGCACCACCTATCTCGCTAATAACACTTTTTACTGCTTCGTATGGTTTTAAATGCTCTTCTTCCATTTTTGCATGTACTGCTTCTACAACTACAATAGCATCATCTACTACAATACCTATAGCAAGTACAAGTGCAAACAGGGTGATAAGGTTTATAGATAAACCAAATAATTGCATAACAAAAAATGCACCTATTAATGATACTGGAACTGCTATAATTGGAATTAAAGTAGACCTCCAATCGCCTAAGAATAAAAAGACTACAATAGCCACTAAAATAAAAGCATCTCGTAAAGTATGCATTACCTGCTCTATAGAAGCATCTAAAAAATTAGATACATCATAGCTTATTTTATAATCTACTCCTGGAGGAAGATAGGCTTCCAATTCTTTTAGTTTGTCTTTTACATTGTCTATAACATCACTTGCATTACTACCAAAGGTTTGTTTTAATACAATGGATGCAGATGGCTTGCCATCTAGATTAGAATAGATATCGAAAAACTCGCTTCCTAATTCTACATCTGCAATATCTCCTAATTTTAAAATTTCGCCTTCTTCATTGGCTTTTATAACTATATTCTTGTACTGGTCTGCTTCATTAAATCTCCCTTCGTAGGTTAATACATACTCTAAAGATTGTGCTTCTTTTCCAGAACTTCTTCCTAATCTACCTGGACGAGCAATAAGGCTTTGCTCATCCATAGCTTCTAACACTTCTTCTGCAGAAATATTATAGGCACGCATTCTATCTGGTTTTAACCAAACTCGCATGGCGTATTTACGACTTCCTAGAATTTTAGCACTTGCAATACCATTAATTCGCTGTATTTCTGGTACAATTTTCGTGTATGCATAATTGTATAGAAATTTCTCATCGTTCTGTTTAGCATCATCACTATACAGGTTTACATACATTAACATACTTGGTTGTACTGGCGTAATAATTACACCTTCTCGTTGAACCAAAGGCGGTAATAATGGCATGACTTGATCTACACGAGTCTTTACTCTTACTACTGCTTGGTTTGGGTCTGTTCCTGGTTCAAAAATAATTCTTAATGTTCCTTCTCCAGCGCTAGTTGCATCAGAAGCTATGTAACGCATACCTTGTACTCCATTAATAGATGTTTCTAATGGAATTAAAGTCGATTTTACAAGTACATCTGCACTCGCTCCTGGATATGCAATAAAAATATTTACGGTAGTTGGTGCAATTTGTGGAAATTGTGAGGTTGGTAGTTTATTTATGGATAGTAAC
>NZ_JBSHNS010000605.1:0-1731 GCF_053601635.1 Pontimicrobium sp. MEBiC01747 | reverse complement strand
GTGCTGTACAGGAATTTGTTTTATAGTACCATTTTGTAATAAAATCATTGCAGGTAGAAAACGATGTAACCCTTTAAACATAGGAATACGTTTTGCGTAATCGGTTTTTATTACTTTAAGTGGGCAGCCCGTATCGTCCATACCATCGTGAGTAAAACTTCTACGAATTCCATTGGCTATTTTAGACGACATGTTTTTTACAAAACTATCTTTTCTGTTAGCACGTACACCCGTAACTAAATCATTAGAACCAATATGTTCTAAAAGTAAGTTAAAGTCGGAAGGAGCAGTTTGTAAATCAGAATCAATATAACCTACTAATTCTGTTTCGGTATAATCAAACCCAGCTTTTATGGCGGCACTTAAACCTCTGTTTTCCTTAAATAGGATATATGAAAATTCAGGGTTACGACTACAAATGTCTTCTATTATGGCTTGACTCCTGTCTTTAGAGCCATCATTTACAAACAATATTTTAGTTGCCTTAGAAGCTATTTTTGTATAAGCTAGTAATTCTGTTTCAACTCGTAATAAATTGTCTTCTTCGTTATAAACGGGAACAACTATTGTAAAATGATAACTCATAAATTCTTATTAATCTTACAAATGTATTGTTTTTTTAAGAATAGAAAATGAGTATCAAATAAAATATGTTTCTTTGTAGTAAATAAGCACAATTTATGAGGGACAAAGTCTAGTTTATTTACTAGATTTAAAATGTAAATAATTACGTCGTTTTTTTAATATAAATACAATAAGAAAATAACTTGACGTTTTAACATACAGACCTCATAATTTTAAGACATAAAATAGATATAATGAATATATTAGTAACTGGAGCATCTGGTTTTATAGGCTCTCACACTAGCGAGCGATTAAAAAGCTTAGGGCATCATGTTATCGGAGTAGATAACTTTAATGATTATTATAGCTTAGATTTAAAACAGTTAAATGCAAAAGCATTAAGCAGTCAAGGTGTTACTATTATAAATAAAGATTTAAGAGACGAGGATTTAGCAGAAGTTTTACCAAAAGATATTAATTATATATTTCATTTTGCGGCTCAGCCAGGTATTTCTGTAACTTCTACATTTGAAGATTACTTTACAAACAACATAATTGCAACAAAAAACTTAATAGATTATGCTTTACAGCTTAACAATTTAAAATTGTTTGTAAATATTGGAACGTCTTCAATTTATGGGCTTGAAGCTACGTTTCCAGAAAGTGTGGCGCCAAAACCAGCATCTCATTACGGTGTTACGAAATTAACAGCAGAACAATTAGTACTTCAAAAAAGTAGAGAGCAACAGTTTGATGCCTGTTCATTACGATTATATTCTGTAATTGGTCCTAGAGAAAGACCCGAAAAAATGTATACCAAATTAATTGCATGTGCATATAACGAAACTGCTTTTCCATTATATGATGGAAGTGCTGCACATTTAAGAAGTTTTACATACGTAGGCGATATTGTAGATGGTATTGTAAGTGTTATCTCTAATGAAGCAAAAGTAAATGGAGAAATTATAAACCTAGGAACCGAAGTAGAACATACCACACAAGATGGAATCGATGCTGTTGAAGCGGTAATAGGAAAAAAAATAAATATAGATCATGTTGCTGCTAGAGCAGGAGATCAATTACGTACTAAGGCTAATATAGATAAAGCAAGAACGTTATTAAATTACAACCCGCAAACAACTTTACTAGAAGGGGTTAGAGCACAAG
>NZ_JBSHNS010000604.1:0-998 GCF_053601635.1 Pontimicrobium sp. MEBiC01747 | reverse complement strand
GTTGTTACATTTTCTAGTTCATTTAAAACTTTGGTTAATTGATCGCCAATAAATACAGAGATTATTGCTGGCGGTGCTTCGTTAGCCCCCAATCTATGATCGTTACTTGCTGATGCAATTGTTGCTCGTAACAACTCTTCATTATCATTTACAGCTTTTATTGTATTTATAAAAAAGGTTAAAAACTGAAGGTTACTCATTGGGGTTTTCCCTGGGCTTAATAAATTGACTCCAGTATCTGTACTTAAACTCCAATTATTATGTTTACCAGACCCGTTTATTCCTTTAAATGGTTTTTCATGAAATAACACTTTAAAACTATGGCGTTCTGCAACTTTATCCATAACATCCATTAGCAATGCATTATGGTCTACGGCCAAATTAGCTTCTTCGTATATGGGTGCTAATTCAAATTGATTAGGCGCTACTTCATTGTGTCTTGTTTTTACAGGAATCCCTAATAACATACACTCTGTCTCTAAATCTCTCATATAGGCCATAGCTCGATTAGGGATGGTTCCGAAATAATGATCGTCCAACTGCTGTCCTTTTGCAGAGGCATGCCCTAGTAAGGTGCGTCCTGTTAATAAAACATCTGGTCTAGAGGATACTAATGCACTATCTATTAAAAAGTATTCTTGTTCCCAACCTAAAGAGGCATTTACTTTTTTTACATTTTTATCAAAATACTTACAAACTGCTACTGCTGCTGTATCTATAGCTTGTAATGCTCTTAATAAAGGTGTTTTATAATCCAACGCTTCTCCTGTATACGATACAAATACTGTTGGTATACATAGTGTAGTCCCGTATACAAATGCTGGCGATGTAGGGTCCCATGCTGTGTAACCACGCGCTTCAAAGGTATTTCTTATGCCTCCGTGAGGAAAACTTGAAGCATCTGGCTCTTGCTGCACTAGTTGACTTCCTCCAAATCGTTCTATAGCATGCCCTTCTCCCATGGTTTCAAAAAAGGCGTCATGTTTTTCTGCAGTTGC
>NZ_JBSHNS010000603.1:0-2468 GCF_053601635.1 Pontimicrobium sp. MEBiC01747 | reverse complement strand
AATTTGTTCATTTAGTAGATAAAATGGATGGTAAAACTGACGGTATTCCTGAACACATTTTAGGTAAAGATTATATAAAGCCATGGCAAGAATTAATGCATAGCGAAATGAAAGCAATAAATAACGATCAATCGGATATTAGAAAATATGCATTAACTAACGAAGCTGAGTTTTTTGCAGTTACTTCAGAGTATTTTTTTGAAAGACCAAAACTTTTTAAAAAGAAACATCCAAAACTTTATAATATTCTTAAACAGTGTTTTCAACAAAATCCTGCAAAAAGGTAATCATGATTTTAACCTTTAATGTCATGTAACCTTTTTATAAATTTTAAACATTATAGGAAAAACCAACACAAAATACCCTATTGTTTACCCAAAAGGAGCGCTTTATTTACGTTTTAACTTTTTAGTTATCATAATTATACTCTAGGTTATAACTGTATACTCTAAAAATTATTTTAGTTTTGTAATTATAAAAACTAATGATTTTTTTATTCATATGAAAATTGAACAAATATACACAGGTTGCCTAGCTCAAGGGGCATATTATATAGAAAGTAATGGAGAAGTAGCAATTATAGACCCTCTAAGAGAAGTTAAAGGCTATATTGCTCGCGCAGAAGACAATAATGCGACTATAAAATACATTTTTGAAACTCATTTTCATGCCGATTTTGTTAGCGGGCATTTAACTTTATCTAAAGAAACTGGAGCACCTATAATATATGGGCCTACAGCAACCCCTTCTTTTGAGGCTATTATAGCTAAAGATGGACAAGAGTTTAAATTAGGAAAAGTTACCATTAAGGCATTGCACACTCCTGGCCATACTATGGAAAGTACAACCTATTTATTAATAGATGAAAATGGAAAAGAACATGCCATTTTTAGTGGAGACACCTTATTTTTAGGCGACGTAGGTAGGCCAGATTTAGCGCAAAAAGCGGCTAATATGACAATGGAAGAACTTGCAGGCTTATCGTATGATAGTTTAAGAAACAAAATCATGCCATTAGCTGATGATGTTATTGTATATCCTGGACATGGAGCAGGTTCTGCATGTGGAAAAAACATGATGAAAGAAACGGTAGATACCTTGGGCAATCAAAAACAAATGAATTATGCTTTAAGAGCCGATATGACTAAAGAAGAGTTTATAAAAGAACTTACCGATGGTTTATTACCTCCTCCATTATATTTCCCGTTAAATGTAAAGTTAAATAAAGAAGGTTACTCGCACATAGACGATGTTATAAAACAAGGTGATAAAGCTTTATCGCCAGAAGCTTTTGAAGCAGCTGCAAACGAAACCGATGCATTAGTTTTAGATGTTCGTCATCAATCAGAATTTATAAAAGGTCATATTCCTCGTTCTATTTTTATAGGTTTAAAAGGTGGATTTGCACCATGGGTTGGAGCATTAATTGCAGATATAAATCAGCCATTACTTTTGGTTGTAGATGAAGGTAGTGAAGAAGAAGCTATCACCCGTCTGTCTCGTGTTGGATTTGATAATACTTTAGGATATTTAAAAGGTGGCATTGAAGCTTGGAAAAACGCTGGAAAAGAAATAGATACTTTAGAATCTATTTCTGCCGAGACATTCAAAGAAAGACTTGAAGCTAATGCTATTCCTGTTTTTGATGTGAGAAAAGAAGGCGAATTTATTGCGGGTCATATTGAAAAAGCAAACTTTACACCTTTAGATAATATAAACAATCACTTATCAGAATTTCCAGAAAATGAGCCTTTTTACGTACATTGTGCCGGAGGCTATCGCTCAGTTATAGCAGCTTCTATTTTAAAAAGTAGAGGCATACACAATATTATAGATGTTGCTGGAGGTATGGGAGCTATTAAAAAAGCAGGCATTCCTATTTCTGATTTTGTTTGTCCTTCAACTTTAAAATAATCCTAATTATACATAAATGGAATTTATTTACAACACATGGCCTTGGTACGTCGCTGGCCCATTAATTGCTTTTATAATGTTTTTACTCCTTAAACTGGGGAAAAAATTTGGTATGTCTTCTAATTTAAGAACACTATGTGCTATTGGAGGTGCAGGGCGCTTTTCAGACTTTTTTAAATTTAATTGGCAAGCTAGTAAATGGAATTTATGGATTGTTGCTGGGGTAATCGTTGGTGGCTTTATAGCTTTTAACTTTTTAACACCTACTCCACCACAAATACACGGTGATGTTGTAGCGCAACTACAGGAATTAGGAATAAATAGTACAAACAGTTCTTTTTTACCAACAGAGCTTTTTAGTTTAGACAATATGCTTACACTTAAAGGGTTTTCTATATTATTAATTGGAGGCTTTCTAGTTGGGTTTGGAGCACGTTATGCTGGTGGTTGTACTTCTGGACATGCCATTTCTGGGTTAAGTAATTTACAACTTCCTTCTCTAATTGCTGTTATTGGTTTTTTTATAGGAGGTTTAGTTATGGTACATTTAATAT
>NZ_JBSHNS010000602.1:0-890 GCF_053601635.1 Pontimicrobium sp. MEBiC01747 | reverse complement strand
CTATTAACCATTCGTCTAGCGTGCTTGTTGGAATACGTTCCAAATCCTGGATCTTTTATTTTTTCTCCCAAATTATATGCTTTCTAAAGCTACTTTAATTTTAGTTTTTAATGCTTCTGTTGCAGGTACTAAAGGCAATCTAACGGTGTCGTTACATAGATTTAATGCTTCAAAAACTGCTTTTATTCCTGCCGGGTTATTTTCAGAGAATATTAAACTTATTATATCCATTAGTTTATAATGTATAGCATAGGCTTCTTTTGCTTTTCCTTCTAACCCTAGTTGAATCATTTTAGAAAAGTCTTTTGGTAAAGCTTGTGCTATTACAGATATAACACCATCTCCTCCTGCTAAGGTTACACCTAACACTAAATCGTCATCTCCAGATATAATACCAAAGCCTTCTGGTTTTCCTTTTATTAATTGTAGGTATTGCGCAACATTATTACCTGCTTCTTTTACTGCTACAATATTTTCAAAATCGCTTGCTAACCTAAAAATAGTTTCTGGTGTCATGTTTGAAGCTGTTCTACCAGGTACATTATACAAAATAATAGATACAGGGCAAGCTTCTGCTATAGCTTTAAAGTGTTGGTAAATGCCTTCTTGTGTTGGCTTGCTATAATAGGGTGATACAGATAATATACCTTTAAATAAAGACAAATCTGTTGTTTTAATTTCCTCTATTACTGCTGCTGTATTATTTCCTCCTATTCCTAAAACCAATGGAACACGACCATTGTTCGTTTTACTAATGGTTTTTATAATTTCTTGCTTTTCAGTTTTAGTAACGGTTACACTTTCTCCAGTAGTACCGCTTATTACAATATAGTTTACACCATTTTTTATATTGTGCTCTACTATATTTGCTAGCGCATCATGGTCTACAC
>NZ_JBSHNS010000601.1:0-759 GCF_053601635.1 Pontimicrobium sp. MEBiC01747 | reverse complement strand
GCGAACAAGTAAATGTCTACAAAATGCCATTAGAAATGGTGTTAGTAAAGCAGTAGTCGAGCTTAAAACAATCAGAAATTTAAAAACCGATGACAGCATTTTTAATGCATCATCGGTTTCTTTATCTTTATATGTCTCAGTTTACAATAGCGAAGGAGAGATTATTAAATAGAATATACCAATACATCTGGGGAAGAGACGTTAGATTGGAAAAACGCCGTTAGAAAAGTAACCAATATCGCATCAGGCGAACAAGTAAATGTCTACAAAATGCCATTAGAAATGGTGTTAGTAAAGCAGTAGTCGAGCTTAAAACAATCAGAAATTTAAAAACCGATGACAGCATTTTTAATGCATCACCGGTTTCTTTATCTTTATATGTCGCAGTTTACAATAGTGAAGGAGAGATTATTAATTGGATTAAACTTTAAAACACGCAATAATGAAAAACATATATATACATACACTTATGCTTTTAATGGCTATAAGTAGTTGGGCGCAAAATTTAGTGGCGCCTATAGAAACTCAATATACAACGAACTTCTTAGCGAGCGATATTAGTTTTAAAGACATAAATGGTGAACTCAATAAATTTATAGGCACATGGACTTATGAAGATACAGCAACCAATACCCATTTTGAAATAACCTTTTCTAAAATTGAAGATTTTGTAATCTACTTAAGAAATTGTACGGAAGATAGATTAACTGCACAGTTCAAATTAACCATAGACGGTGTAGAACAGTATAACACCTACAC
>NZ_JBSHNS010000600.1:0-13564 GCF_053601635.1 Pontimicrobium sp. MEBiC01747 | reverse complement strand
GTCCAATAGTACTGTAATCAACTTTTAAAGGGTCATATTTTACAAAAGAGGTTGACGGTTTATCATTATCATAGGATTGATTATACCTATTATATACTAATTCTGTATACATTGCCCACTTTTGTCTGTTCTTAGAAATACCTATTTCATAAGCAACACCTATACTTGGCGTTGATAAAGAACCTCCATCAAAGTTTTTTAAAGTAATTGCCCTACTCTCTATAGCTAGATTAGATGCAAAAAAACCAGCTGTAGCATAGAAATGACTTGTTTTTCTATTTAAATCTTTTGTATATCCTCCCTCTAGACTTGGATTTATGCAAGTATTATACTTTCCTATTAATTTAGATAATTCTTTTCTTTTATAACTTAAATTTTCACTAATTCTAACTGAAGAACATTCATTTAATAACAAACTTAACTGCCCTAAGTATTTTTTATTTGTAATTAAGTTATTATCATCATCTAAATAAGCTCTATTAGTTAACTCTATAAGATCATTTCCTTTCTTTGCAAAATAATGAGGTCTAGAATCATAATATTCATATAAACTAACATCCCCTTCTTCTAAAACGTTTAGAAACACCTTTTTTTCTGTAAATCGAGGTTTATCTGTTCTATTCATTCTTTGCAGTTTTTGCACAGTAACATCTAATTTTATTTTTTCACTAATAAACCTGTCTCCTTTCACTTTAAAAGACTTAACATCTGATACTCTAAATACTCTTAAAATGCCTCCACTTTTAAATTCAATTTTTTCCGGAGTAACTTTCCAGTCCTGATAGTTAATTTCCCCTTTTAAAGTGTCTCCATTGTTTATCACAACTTCACCTTGGACAAAGTTATCTTGAGCAAAAGCACTACAAGTAAATAAGATTAAAAAAAATCTAATAAATTTCATTCTAAAAATTGTTTTTTGATTAATAAGAGCACAAAATTAACTTTTAATTGTAGAAAACAATTCTTAAAATAAAATTATTTTTTTACGAAAGGTTGCTTTAACAGTAAGTATTTTAAACTACTATTTTTAGCTTCATCTGGAAAGGTATCTATACCATAGTTAATTTGATCTCTTTCCAACCTCATGAATGTTCCAAATAGGCGGTCCCATATAGAAAATATATTTCCATAATTAGAATCTGTGTATGGTAATACATTATGGTGATGCACTTTATGTACATCTGGAGATATAAATATATAACTAATAACGGCATCTACTTTTTTAGGGAGTTTAATGTTGGCATGAGTAAACTGAGTAAATACAATAGATAATGATTGATATAACATTATAATTGCAATGGGAGCTCCTATAATAAAGACTCCTATTAAAGTAAAAATAAAACGTATAATACTTTCTAAAGGGTGGTGTCTATTACCTGTTGTTGTGTCCACCTTATGGTCGGAATGATGCACAAGGTGTATTCTCCATAATACACTTACTTTATGCTCTGTATAATGTGCTAAATAGGCCCCTATAAAATCTAGAAGTAATATACCTAAAATGGTATATAACCATAATGGCATTTCTGGCAACCAATTAATTATTCCAAAGTTATTTGCTACGGTCCAATCTGATACACTTAGTAACAAAAACGCTAACAAAAAATTAATAACAATAGTGGTTATGGTAAAAAACAAATTAGGCCAAGCGTGTTTCCACTTACTGTAGTTAAATTTAAAAAGTGGTAAAACACCTTCTAATAACCAAAAAAACGAAATTCCAACAACCAAAATAATACTTCTGTGTAATGATGGTATTGTCTCAAAATAATTATAAATGGTTTCCACTTTTATCTTTTTTATAAATATAACAAAAAAAACGGGCTGTTATCTGTAATTGCTATTTGTAATTTACTGCTATAAATGTAATCTATATTCTATTATTTAATTCGTTTTTTCATAGCTTCAACAATATTATAAGCTGCTGGGCATATAGCTACGTTTTTAATGGTAATGTTTGCTATTTGTTGAAACTTCTTTCTATCGGTATGCGGAAACTCTCTACAGGCTTTTGGCCTTACATCGTATATAGAACAGTAGTTATCGCTTCCTAAAAACGTACAGGGTACACTTTGCAACACATAATCATTATCTTCATCTACTCGTAAAAATTGCTCTATAAATTGCTGAGTTTTCATTTTAAAATGTTTTGCTATTCGCTCTACATCTTTATCTGTAAATAATGGCCCCGTAGTTTTACAACAATTAGCACATTCTAAGCAGTCTGTGCGCTCAAATTCTTCTTCATGTAGTTCCTGCATTAAATAATCTAATTGCTTAGGCGGCTTTTTTTTAAGCTTAGTAAAAAAGGTTTTGTTTTCCTTATGCTTATCTTTGGCCAACTTTGGCAGATTATTTATTTGGTCTTGCATAAGGCAAAAATAAAAAGAGATTTCCGATTTCTCGGAAATAAAAAAATAGTTTTTTTTTTATGAAAGATATATTCGGAACCGCTTTATTAGATTACCAAAACGGGAATTATACTGAGGATATTATTACTTCTACTAGTATTTCTGATGAAGATATTTTACCACTTGATTACTTATTTAGAGCTTATTCTGAAATGCCTAAATTAGAACAAAGAGCTCTTAAGCTAGTTAAAGGTTCTATTCTAGATGTAGGTGCTGGGGCTGGAAGCCATAGTTTATATTTACAAAACAATGGGTTTTCTGTTAAAGCTATAGATAGTTCTAAAGGCGCTATAGAAGTATGTAAATTAAGAGGTGTACAGCAAGCAGAATTAAGGCCTCTTCTTGAAGAAACTAGCACTTTTGACACCATTTTACTATTAATGAATGGTACTGGTATTTTCCAATCCTTACTAGAGTTACCCAATTATTTAATGCATTTAAAAAGTTTACTAAATTCTAATGGCCAAATTTTAATAGATTCTAGCGATATTAAATATATGTATCTAGATGATGATGGCGGGTATTGGCATGATGCTAATGCTAATTATTATGGAGAGTTGGATTATTTTTTAAGCTATAAACAAGAAAAAGAAATCCCTTTAAAATGGCTGTATCTAGATTTTAACACACTAGCTATTGCTTGTGCTTCTGTTGGTCTTAACTGTGAGAAAGTATTAGATGGCGAGCATTATGATTATTTAGCAAAGCTTAGTCTTTAAGCTTTTTATATTCGGTTTCAACACCTTCTTCTACAAGAGTCATTTTGTTTTTATTAAGGTATTTTATAACACTTATATCCGTTCCTAGCATATATGTATATTCCAATTGAAATCCTTTTTTGTTTTTTAAAACGGTAACAACTGGTTGACAAGACACAATAACTGCGACAATATTACTATCTAAAGGTTTCTTATATATTTCTAAACTACCTAGTTTACCTTCAAATTCGTAATGGTTAATGTCTTGAGATTCTGAGTTTACTTGTTTCCATTTACCTGAAAGTTTTTCTTTAACTTCTTCTATAGTTTTGCAACACTTTAAGTCCTGCGAAAAGCTATTGTAAGAAAACAAAAAAAGACAACAAATGTAGAGGAGTTCTTTTTTCATTTATAAATTATACCCTTTAGAGGATAATAATTCAATTACTTCTTTATACAAATTACCACTCCAGGATTCAGATATTTTACTCATAGATGCATTCATATCCTCTTGAGAACTTACTATTTTCTGCCCTGTTTCACTTTGGTAGAATTCGTTTAAAATAATTTTATCGCCTTCCGTTAAAGCGTCTTTTTTAAACATATTTTTACCTGCTTCTGTTGCGTATAAGGCATTCATTTTTTTTACATCTGCAATGGTAAAATAACCTTGATATGCAGAGACTATTTTATCTGCTAAATTATCCATGGCCTTTGCTTTTCCTTTTTTAACTTCTACCCAAACTGAGGTTGGCACATTCTGCGACTCAAATCGTTTTTCTAACATTGTATACATTTGGTCTACAACATTTTCGTAATACGACATGGTTCCATTACTTTTAATGCATTGTTTTACTGCTTTACTATAGGCTTTTGTTTGTGCAAACGTTGTTGTAGAAAATGCAATAAAGCATATAATGGTTAGTAGTTTTTTCATCTTGTATTCGTTTTTTATAATTCTTTTCAATTATTGTGCCACACCATTTATGTAGGTTTCCTTAACTTTTATATAAGGTAATTGTCTTTCTGGCACCGTCATGATATCTTTATCTAAGATTATAAAGTCTGCATATTTACCAACTTCTATACTTCCTTTTTCGTGATCTTCAAAATTAGAATAGGCAGCCCAAATAGTCATTCCTTTTAGAGTTTCTTCCCTAGTTAATCCATTTTCTTTTTGAAATCCATTTTGCGGAAAGTTTTTTAAATCTTTTCGAGCAACTGCAGCATAAAACGTTAAAAAGGGACTTACTTTCTCTACAGGAAAATCTGTTCCTAATGCTACTCTTCCGCTTTTTTCTAATAATGTTTTATAGGCATAAGCGCCTTTTACACGTTCTGCTCCAACACGCTTTTCTGCCCAATACATATCGCTTGTGGCATGCGTTGGCTGTATAGATGGTATTATGTTTTCGTTTTTAAAGTATTCAAAATCATTATCTGTTATAACTTGTGCATGTTCAACTCGCCATCGTCTATTGGTTTTATTCTCTAATACTTTACTATAGGTCTGTAATACAAAACGGTTAGCCGAATCCCCTATTGCATGTGTATTCATTTGGTAGTCTGCTGCTTCAATTCGTTTAGCTAATGCTTCGTAATCTTTAGTTCCTATTACCATAGCTCCAAAATGATTATGCTCGTCTGTATACGGGGCTTTTAATGCTGCGCCTCTAGAGCCCAAAGCTCCGTCTGCATAGACTTTTACAGACTGTACATTTAAACGTTCTGTTTTTAGTTTTCCTTTTTTTAAATAATAGTCTAAGTTTTCTTTTTTATTACTAATCATAGCATATATACGCATGTCTAGTTTTCCTGCTTGCTGTAAACTATCTATTAGTTCTATTACTTGTTTATCTAAACCTGCGTCTGAAACGGTTGTTAAGCCTAAACTAGTACAAATTTTATGCGCTTCGTTTAATGCATTTATTTGTTGTTTGCGTGTTGGCTTAGGAAAAATAGCTTCTACTAACTCCATAGGATTGTCTATTAGTATCCCTGTTAACTCTCCATTTTCTTTTTTAATTTCTCCTCCTTCAATTTTTGTGTCTTTAGTTATTTTTGCTAAATCTAATGCTGCTTGATTACATAGCATAGCATGCCCATCTATTCTTGTTAATGCAACTGGTACGTTAGGATATAATTTATCTAATAGTTTTTTATCTGGGTAGTTTTTATCGTCCCAATCGTTTTGGTCCCATCCTCTCCCTATTATGAAGTTTGTTTTTTTATCGTTTTGAAATCTAATAACACGTTTCATCATATCATCAAAACTTCTAGTGCCTACTAAATTTACATTTAGCTTACTTAATCCTAAGTTATAAAAATGGCAATGTGCATCTATTAATCCTGGTACAATAGTTTTTCCTTCTGCATCTGTAATTGTAGCTGCTTCGTACTTATTTTGAATATCTATAGCATTACCTACCGCCACAAATTGTCCATCTTTTACAGCAAATGCTTCGGCTTTTGCAAAGTCTTTATTTACGGTATAAACATTAGCATTAATTACAATAGTATCTACTTCTGTTTTGCCCTTTTTACATGATAATACAACAAGTAGTAATAGGCTTAAATATAAGGTTTTCATTGGCTAGTATTTTGAGTATAAATATAGCCATAAAAAAACGTCCTTGAAAAGAGGACGCTTGCATTTATTTTTCTTAATTATTTTTATTGAACTCCATAACTCTAACCTCTTATTTTATATTTCTGGATGAAGAGCCTTATGCGAATAATTATTTAGTGTTACTTGCCTTAAAGTTATTATTTTACCTTCCCTTTCGTTTTCGTCTATTATAAACGTTACTTTTTTTGAGTACATGATTTCTAAAAGCATATGTAATAAATAATCCACATCTTTCTTTTTATTTTTTCTAAAAAAGTTATAGGTTAAAATTTCTTTTTTATGTTTACGAATAAAGCTTTTATGTTCTTTTTTTACTAAGGACGTTTTACCCAACGCCATATCATCGAAATCTTCGTATTTCCTGTAATTTAACTCTACAGTAGAACTATCTTTTAATTTAAATGTATAATTAATTATTTGATGCCCATTATGATCTAAATAACCAAATACACTTATGTTTTTATTGGGTTTTATGTAAATGTAAAGTGTATCTGTATTAGCATATTTTTGTACTGATTTTTCTTTTTTTAATTTCTCATAGTCAATTTCAACTGGGTTTGCTTCTTCATCGGGTAAACGTATTGATTGAGAAAAAGAACTAACATAAATTAAAAATAAAATAAAGGCTATTCTTCATTACAATAGTTTTGAAAAATTGTTTGTACTTGATTAATCATTTTTAGATTCAATACCCTCTATAATTAGGTAATTCATTCTTCTGCTACATTAGAGAATCTAACTTTCTTTACAGTAATTATATTATTATTAATATCATCTTTATCTATTAAAAAAATAGTTTTAGCATTATACAATAAAGAATAGGATTCATTATAACCAATCTCGTGCATGAATTTTGTATTAATAATAATCTCTTTATTTTTCTTTAAAAAACTTTTATTTATCTTAAAAAAAGGAACAGGATTGTTTTTAAACATTTCATCAAAATCTAAAAACTCTGTATAGACTAGCTGAATATTATTTGTTTTATTTTTTGGCCCATCAGAAAAAAAATAATTATAATTAATCATTTTCATTTTAGCACTATTTTCTTTCTTAGTTTCATAATTACCATCTTTACCACTGTGTACTATAAAAACTACTTCACTTTGTTTTATTTTCTCTAAATCCTGAGAACAGCAGATGGTAGTAAAAAAAGAAAAAAGAATTATTAAATATCTCATATCATAAATTATTTGCAATCTTTTCTAAATGAATCTCTACCAACAATGTAGTGTTCTGCGAAATTTTGATGTTTGGCAGAAGTTATAGATTTAAAATTCTATTTCACTTAAAAATCAAATTTATAAGTGGCTCCTGCTAAAAACTGAATACCTTGTACTGGTGTATTTTGCCACTTGGTATACTCTTCTCCAAATAAGTTATTTCCTTTTACAAATACCGAAAACCTATCGTTTATGTGGTAACCAACATTTGCATTAACATCGAAATAACTATCTAATGTTACTATGGTTTCTGGTACATTTGTAGGTAGTATAATCGTGTTTTCTCTAAAGACATCTTTACGCTCACCTATAAAAAATAAATTAGCGCCAGCAAACCATTGTTCTGTTATTTGGTAATCTAAAAACACAGAGGCTTTTATGTCTGGTAAGTTCCAAGCTTCTTCTTCTGTCTTGGTATTATACACAAAATAGTCTCCTTTTATACCTAATGTAAAGTTTCTGTTTACATCTACATTTAATTCTCCTCCTACACTAAGTGTAGAGACATTATCGTAAATAATATCGAATGAGTTTCCATAAGAATAGTTCGTTGTTTCTGGTACTCCTGTATTTATGGTATTATTAATATATAGAGGTTTTGCTCTTTCAGATTGATAACCTCCATGTACACTATAACTCATGGTATTAGACAGCTTTCCTTTTAAACCTAACTCTGCATTATATTGCTGGTCTGTTGGTGTTATAAATAGTGTTGGCGATACAAATGGATTGTCTTGTGCGAAACCATAATATGAGTTTTGAATTAATCCTCCTTTCACTCCTCCAAATGCTATTAATACCTCATCGACTAAACGGTATGTTGCACTTATTTTTGGATAAATAAAGAATTTACTTTTACTCGCTTCGGTATCGTTTAAATAGGTTGCTGTAAAACCAACGTCTACAGTTAAATCGTCTTGTTTTAATTGATATGTTGGTGAGATTCCTATTTGGAAGTTTCCATATTTTAATTCTTCTGTAGAGAAATAATTTCTATCGAAGGCACCTCCTAAATAATCTATATTAACCGTTGTAGATACTAGTTCTCCTTTTACTGGTACATCTACTGTGGTTTTAGCTTTAAATCTATTTTCTCCAGAGCCTAAATTATCTCCAAATCGTCTAAACAACACACTTCCTGAATTTATATAGCCGTCTTCAAAATCGATATCTCCAGAGACATAACCATTAGTATAAGTATGCCCAACATCTAACCCATCTACATCGGTTTGTGTAAATTTAGGTTGTGCTACTCCGTACCAATTATACGATTGTAATTGAAACCCTCCACCTATTGTCCAGGTTAAATCTCGTCCTCTTTTACTGTAACTTAAATTAAGTTTAGAGTCTAAAAAATCGTCGTCTAATAGCACATCTTCTATTCCACCGCCAGACGAATGGTGTCCTAAATAGGCGCTTACACTTTCGCCTCTTCCTAACTCGTGGTTTAAATATATTTCTCCAAGAATTGTTGTATAGGTCCCTACACCAAGTGTTGCATAATTATCAAACAGTCTTGCTTTTTCTGTTTTATCTACAGATGCTGCTTTTCCTTTTGCTGGTGTAAATGTAGAGGCTACTGGAAAAGAAAATATGTTATACTTAATCTCCTTTTTAGTTAATGTTTCTTCATCATCTAATGTAGGGACTTCTTTTACCTTAAAGGCATCTGAAATTGTAGGCTTATAGGGCTTAATAACATTAATAACATCTGTTTTAATGGTGTCTTGCTCTTCTTCTTGCGCCAAAAGAACTGTTGATATTAAAGACAAGGTTAATAATAGTATTTGTTTTTTTCTACTAAACATATAATCTAGTTTATTTTGTTTTTTATTTTTTATACAAATCATGAATTCATAACTAATCCTCTTCTTCTACAGAAGCATTTGTTTTAGCTTGTTCTGCTTTTATTTTAGCTAACTCTGCTTTTGCTTCTTCAACTACTTCTTCGTAGTCTGTAAAGTTTTTAGTTACACTTTCTAATATATATGTTGCTTGAAAAGCATCTCCTAATGCATTGAAGTTTTTAGCCATAATGATTAAGCCTTTTGCTCCGTAATATTTATACCCAGAATAGTCTTTGGCTAAACGTTGTACAGTTTTATTAGATGCTTCGTATTTTTCTTCTTTATTTTTAAAGTAAGCATTGTAATATAATGCCTCGGCTGCAGTTTCTCCTATGGCAGTTTCTTCTACTTCTGCGTATGCTGTTTTTGCTTTTACCTCATCTCCTGTTTTTATAGCAGATCTCGCTATAATTACTTGTGCATCACTTTTTACTTTATTATCTATAGTGTTTTGAAGCAATACTTTATCTGCGTAGGTTACGGCATTTTCGTATTGCGATAATTGATAATAGGCTTGCATTAAATTAGATTGCGCAAATAGTGTATTCTGCGGAAAATTTGCTTCTGTTTCTAATCGCTTTAAAACTGGAATGGCATCTTCCCAATTTTTACCTTCTAAAGTAATTTGAGACAAGCGTAATAAGGCTTCTTCTGTAAATTCGCTTTGTGATGCTTCTACAACGTATTTAAAGTGTGGTGCTGCATTCTCTTTTAAATCTTTTTTAAAGTATAACTGTGCTAAATAAAAATGTGATTGTAGTGCATGCAATCCATTAGGAAATTGATTGATGTACCCATTAAATTGCTTAATTGCTTTATCTACATTATTATCTAGAAACTGTTTTTCAGCTGCTTCATAAGTTGTATTGTCTAAGTCTGCATCTGTAATTTCTACATAATCTAATGTTTTTACCCAAGCGGCGTAGTCTTCTACTTGTCCTAAATCTATATAAATTAAACGCACTGTAGACACGGCCTGATTAGCTTCTGGTGTTCCTGGGAAGTCTCCTGCTACTTTTTTAAATTTCGTTAAAGCGCTTTGGTTTTCACTAGCATTATAATATACTAAACCTTGTCGTAATAATGCCTTAGACACGAATGAACTATTACTATATTCTAAGTTTAAACGATCGTACATTGTCATCGCTTTATTATTATCTCCTGCTTTTACATAGGCATTTCCTAAAGCATACATTGCATCGTCTCTAAGTTTAGAGTTTGAATATTTTGAAATGAATTGTTCTAGTTCTTTAATTTTACGAGCTGGTTGCCCTACGTAACCATAGCTTAATGCTTTTTGAAAAAAGGCATAGTCTGATTCTATTTCTCCTACTTCAATTGCTTTCTCGTAAGCAGCTATTGCTTCATTATAGTTACTTGAAACAAAGTAACCATCTGCCAATCGTAAGTACGCATCATTTAACCTTACTTTATCCTCTTTATGGGCATCTATAAATGTTTTAAAGTGTTCTGTTGCTTTAGCATAATTTTTCTGCTTAAAATATGTATATGCTAAATTATAGTCTAAGTTTTTATATTCTTTAGTTTCTGAAGCTCCTGTTTGTTGTTGAAATTGTTTAAACCCAATTAATGCTTCTTCGTAATCTGTTAAGTTATAGTCTGCTTCTGCTTTCCAAAATGTAGCACGTGTAGTATATTTTGGATCTTGCTGTTCTTTTAAAGAAGCATCAAACATGTTTTCTGCTGCTTTGTAATTGTTTTCGTTATACAACTCTATGCCTCTATAGAAAGCTACTTTTTGATATGCTTTTTTACTTTCAAAACTTTTTTTCCCTTTTAACAACACAAAGGCTTCTTTGTAATTTTTTGATGTAATGTAAGAATCTATTAATAAGCCTTCTATTTCTTCTTTATAGCTCGTATCTGGGTATTTATCTAGATAGGCTGCTAATACTTGCGGAACGGATTGGTATGGATTACCTATTTCGTAACTAATTTTAGCGTAGTTTAACCAAGCATCTTCTTGAATTTTTAAGTCGTAATCCATTTGCGATGCATTTCTAAAAGCGTTTAATGCTTCTTGCTTTTTATCTACGTTAACATAACTTTCTCCTAAATGGTAATAGGCATTTTGTGCTACACTATTATTACCATCTACAATTTTATTAAATTCAGAAATAGCTTTACCATAATCGCCTTGCTTATAATACGCATATCCTAATTGGTAATAATCGGTATTAGTCCACTTTCCGTTTTTCCCTTTATATTTGGTTAAATATGGAATGGCTTCTGCATATTGTTCTAAATTAAAGTGACTTTCTCCTATTATTTTAGATAACTCGGATACTTCTTCATCGCTACTTGTATCTAATTTACTTTTTGCTAATTCTATTGCTTTTTCAAATTTTCCTAATTTAAAATTTAAATCTGCTTGATAATACGATAGTTTCTCTTTGTATTTTTCTTTGTCACTTACTTGATCAAAATATTCATTGGCTTTATCGTAATCATCACCTTCATAAGCCATAAAACCTATATAATATTTTGCTTGCGCTCCGTATTTTTCTGATGTTTCTACACGCGTTAAATATTTTTTAGCCTCTTTATAATTTTTAGTAGAAAAAGAAACATATCCATTATTAAAGTTATATTTTTCTTGTTCAGATTTGCTTAAGGATTCTTCATCTACTTTTTCGTACCATTTTTGCGCATAAGCATATTTTCCGTTCTCAAAATAATAATCTGCGACATCTACAAAGGCTGTATTTCGCTTAGTACTTGTAGGGTAATCTTCTACAAACTGCTCTACTAATTGGTCTGCATTTTGCTGGTTTAACCGCACCGCACAATTGGCTACATAAAAAGCACAGTCTGATGCTATGTTATCTGTAGCCGCATCCTTTTTTACTTGCGTAAACAATGCCTGGGCTGCTAGATATTGTTGATTATTGTATAGTGATAGCGCTTTTTGATAGTCTTCTAGATTACTAGTATACACGGCCGATTGCTGTGCATACAGTTGAATACTAAATGCGGTAAATAATAGACTTGTTAAAATATATTTTCTAGTCATTAAACTACGTATTTTAATTTACACCCAAAGATAAAATTTATCTTTACCTGATAACGAAAGAATTCAATTATAATTATAGTTGAACGTATTATTTTTTAACATATATCGTGCCACTATTTTAATTTTAAAGCGTCTAGTTTTTGTCTTTTTACTTTTTAATGATACTTTTACCATGTATTAAGTAAGTTGTACTTGTCTTAAGTTTTTTTCAAAATAATAAACGTATGTCCAAAACCATTTTAGAATTTAAAAACGCTTCTATTTTTCAAGGAGAAAGTCTTGTGCTTTCTAATGTTAATGTGCAAGTAGACAAAGGTGATTTTGTATACTTAATTGGTAAAACTGGGTCTGGAAAAAGTAGTTTTATGAAAACGCTTTATGCCGATTTACCTTTAAAGGAAGGTGATGGTAGTATTGTTGATTTTGATTTGAAAACTTTAAAAGAAAGAGATATTCCTTTTTTAAGACGTAAGCTTGGTGTTGTTTTCCAAGATTTTAAATTATTAACCGATCGTACTATAAACGACAATTTATTGTTTGTTTTAAAAGCAACTGGTTGGAAAGATAAGAATGCTATGAATTCTAGAATAGCAGAGGTTTTAGATAAGGTTGGCATGAAAACTACTGGTTTTAAATTCCCTCATGAGTTATCTGGTGGAGAACAACAACGTACTGCTATTGCTCGTGCTCTACTTAATGAGCCTGAGCTTATTTTGGCAGATGAGCCTACTGGAAACTTAGATCCGCAAACTAGTGTTGAAATCATGCAAGTATTGCAAGAAATTAATAAAAACGGTAATACTATTTTAATGGCAACCCATGATTATGCTTTATTATTAAAATACCCAAGTAAGACCTTAAAATGTGACGAAAATCAAGTTTTTGAAGTTGTACAAAGACGCAATTAAATAGTTTAGTGTTTTACTTCTATTAAATAGCCATCGCTTTTTATACTTAAAATAGAGTCTTGTACCACACCTCCATTCGCTTTCATATAGTTTAAAATATATTCTTGTTCGGATATTTTATCGTGCTTAAATTTATAATTATGTGCAAAAATAAACCAAACGCGACCACTAAGTTTGTCTAATTCAGCATCATTGTTTTTAAAATTCTTTCGATTACTTCCACTTAGTATTATTTCATTTTTATAATTTAAATAGCCTATTTTATTATAAAAATCGAAGACATCCTGATTTTTAGAATAAACATATATTTTGTCCTCTGGCTGTATAGTATTGGTTATATAATCGTAAACAGGTTTTATCTCTTCTTTTTTTAAAGGTAACCGTTTCCATAATAAAATTGCTGCTATTAGTATTGGAAATAATGTAAAGGCTAGAACCAACTTATCATTAAATTTTTCTTTACCATAACTTAAAATACTATTTAAACCATACCCCATAGTTAAAAGGTATAATGGCACTTGATACAACACTAATCTAGGTGCAAATGGGTATAGTTTTAGCATTGATAGTACTAAGTGTAATATTATTGGAAACAATACCAAAAAACACACTTTATAGGCTCGCTTTTGCAACATTATTACAATACTAAATACGTATAGTAAAGCCATTACACTATTAATATGGAATTTTGCAACAAACCCCAATAGGTATATAAAAACAGTTTTAAATGTTTGCCAGATCCAATCCCAAAATGCCATAGAAAAAGGATTCCTTGGCAAAAAGGCAAAGCCCCAATACGATTTCATGATAACTG
>NZ_JBSHNS010000599.1:0-23205 GCF_053601635.1 Pontimicrobium sp. MEBiC01747 | reverse complement strand
CTGTATCTGATGTTTCTGTTTCTAACCCATAAGCACGACTACCGCTAATGCATTCAAAAATAATATGCCCAGACGTTTTAAGTTCTTCTAATGTCAATTACTTAAGGTATTTAAGAAATAAATTATTAAAATCTTCTGGATTATACTGGCAATTAATTAGTTTTTTTCCTTTTTCGTCATTATCTAAAATAGTATATTTTAAAAAGATAAAAAGTCTTTGGTTTTGCTTTACCTGAAAGGCTTCACTGTATTGCGATTTCAATTCTATTAAAGCTTCTATTTCTTTTATAGTATTATTATCTATTAAATCTAGCAATTCTGAAAACAAAACTGGCGGAGCGGTTTTACGCTTTACAATCCACATTGCAGATAATGCTGCTCGTAACGCATAGAAAAAACTTTTTAAGCTTACATTTTCTCGAGATACTTTTTCTAAGAAACTTTTGCTCATACTATGGTAGTGATAAAACCCTGCTATTGGATTAAAACTATGTTTTGCCAATGTTTGCATATCTTTTAAAAAAGCATCATTTGCACGATAAATTATAGGAGAAAAGAGCCATTCTATAATAGAAGCATTAGACTTAGTCATTAACTTTATAGCTTTTTTTAAGTCCCAGCCTACGCCATCAAGGTTATCTTCTGTAGTAAATTCTATAGTATCTTTACCTTCCCATAAATTTAAATACCAATCTTTAGGATGTCTATAAACAAAACGAACATCGTAGTCAGAATTTGGTGAAGCAAAACCCCAGGCTCTACTTCCAGATTCTATTGCGAATAGTATTTCTATGTTTTTTTCTTTCTCTATTTCCGAAAGTTTTTCTATAATTTTAGTTTTCATCATTTGGGGACTGACTATGATTAAAAAAGATTTGCCTTCTTATTAAATTGTAATTTCACACTACAATGAAGGAATAATCTTAGGCTAAAAGTAACAAAGAAAACAACAATTTACAACTCTATTAATTAACTAGGGTAAAAACCTTCTGTTATTATTCTTTATTTTTTATACACCAATATAAGATTTTAGCAATATTGTTAGCATCGTCAACACCTTTATGGTGTGTTCCTTCTAATGGCATACCAAGTATACCTAAAGCGCCTTTTATACCTACTTTTCTTTTTAAGTCTTTCTCTTCAGAAAATAATGTTTTTACATTTATATGGTTGTGAGATAAAGGATACTCTATACCTCTCATTCTACATTGCAACTTCATAATATTTAAATCATAAACACCATAACTTGCCCACTTGTAATGATGTGCTTGATAGTTTTCTCTTAATTGGGTGCAAGCTTCGTTAAATGTTACGCCTTCTTTATCTAACAACGCTTGTGTTATCGTTGTTAACTCTGTACAAAATGGACTTACTGTAGAACGTTCTGGTTTTATTAGTATACCCTCGCTTTTAGTAATGTCTCCTGTTTCTGTATTTAATATACAGATTCCTATTTCTATAATTTCGCTAACCTGCCCTTTGGGGACTTTCCCGTTCCAACAGGTCGCTTCTAAGTCTATGACTATTATATATTTATTGTTTAATTTTTTGAAAGCACCTCAGCAAAGTCAATTGCTTTTTTATAATTCTTCAGCGATTTTAATAAAAATACTCGTTGGTTTACCGAATATTACTAGGCCTGAATTATTAATATGCTCTAATTTATATTTATCTGAAGCATTGCCATTGAGTGCATAATCATGACCATCAATAGTTATTATATACCAATGTTTATTTCTTGATTCTAAAATTATTTCGTCTGCATAAAAAGGCCAATCTCCTTTGAAATCTACTTTTTTAATATTTTTATATTTGAAATCTGGATTTGATTGTCTTTCAAAATCATCTTCAATTGTTCTCTTGTGAGGATTACGAGTTCTTAATTTTACTTCTTTTGATATATTCTTGTATATGGTTCGTCCTAAATCTTTATCTTTAATTTTCATAAAGTCAAAAACCCATCCAGAATTTTGTTTTGCTAAGCTACCAAGATTGACAAAAGTGAATTGCCTAGATAATCCTCTAATAAATCTCTCAAGAATAGAAATGATTTCAGAATTTATATAATCGTATGTCTCATTACTTTGTTGAATTTTAATATTAAAAAAACGTTTAAAAAGCGATGAATTATTTTTTAAGATTTTTGTTTCAAATTCATCCCATAATTTTTCAACATCTATACTTGGTCTTCTTTTAGATGTAACTATATCTAAATTATGATAGCGAGCAAACTTGCCAAACTCAGATAATAAATTTAGTAATTCGTTTAAAAATTTATCATCACTAATAAACGACTTATCCTCTGCTAGAAATGAATCATCTTTATGCCTAAGAAAAAAATAATTAGTTATAATTTCTTTTTTCAATTCTAAAATATCATGACCAGATGAACCTGCAAAAGACTTTAAAGTATTAAAATCAGGAAAATCATTATTCTTTTCATAATAGCCATAACATAAATAGCATTTTAAAAAACGCTCAATTCCGCTAGAAAGAATTTGAAGAGGCAAATGATAAAAATCATTATCTAAATTTATGTTTTGAATTTCTCCAAATCCTAGTTTAATTAATTTAATAGAGTTAACGAACTCTTTATTCAAATAAATCTCTTTTAAAATTTTATCATCTAACATCTTGATCTTAATTTATTGTTTATATGCTTTGTTTTGCCAAAAGCACAAATAGTTTTAGTTGTTTTTGTAGTGCTTCACTAGTGTCACTGGCTCTTAACAGGTAGCGTTTAAATTCTGGAAATAATGTTATTATACTATCTTTTGTGTATAATTCTATGTCTTGAAATAAGGCTAATGTTATCCCTAATTGAAAAGCTGTACTTTTATATACTTCAATTACAGAACCGTGTTTTCCAAAGGTTTTAAAATCTTTTAATTCTACTTGTTCTAAAAACAATAATTTATCCCGTAGTGTTCCTTTTAATGCTTCTTTTGCGTCTTGTCTTAATGTAGTTCGTGTAAAATATGAGACTAACGCTCTTGCACAACGTGCTATACGTAACTCTAAATCTCTTACTACTAATCGTTGAATTTTACGTTCATACTTTTGTTCGTGTAAATGATAGGTTTTATATAATGCATTATTTAACTCATCTGGAATGCCTTTAAAACAATCAACAACAATCCCTTCTTTTACTATTGCTAAGTTGGCGTTTACTGTTTTTAATGTTTTAAAGGCTTCTGCTTCTATTAATTGCTCTACTGTTTTATGGTTATTGTTAATACTTGATAACGCTTCAACATAAAAACAAACGTCTAAATCCAGAGAGTTTTCTGATCCAAATATTTGATAGGGATAACTCATGTTTTCTGATGTTTAAAAGTCTCCATAGAATACTTGTAGACATGGTAATTTTAACTTTTGTCTCCACAAATCGACCACTTGGTTTCTATCGTCTAATACAAATTCTACGAAGTAGTTGTTCTCTATCTGTTCTGTAAATAATTCTTCTTTTATAATAGAGTCTTTTCTATTATCCTTTGTTTTACGCATCCATAAGGCATCGTATTCCACATTATGATCTTTTAACCATTGTTTGGTTTCTGGTTGAAATTGTCCGTCTCTTCCAGATAGTAATAGAATTTTAAATCCTAATGCTTTATAGTTTTTTACCATGTTTACTATGGGTGTGTTTGGTAAATCTTGTCCGCATTTACTGCCATCGAAAGGACTCCTATCGTTTATTAAAGATAGCGTTCCATCTAAATCGCAAATAATGGCTTTAGGTAAAGTATCGTCTTGCGCTCTTATTTCATTTTTAAGTTTTTTACCAGTATGCAATTGCTTATGCATCTTTAAAATAACATCTCTACCTACAGGGTTTTCTCTTTTAGAGTCTCTAAGTATAGCTTCTTCTACTTCTATCTCCATTTTTTTTAGTTCTACTTTTACTGTGTGCCCAGTTTCTTGCATGTATTCTTGTGCTATTTCTTTTATTCTTTCTGCATTGGTTTCAGAAATATTAGTGTCGTCTACAATAACATGTTTCCCTGCTAACAAGGCTTCTTTTATAAGAAAGTCTCGTGTTCGTTTTATAAATTTTTCATTGCCTTTAGAGAAGTGATTACAATCTAACATGTCTCGTAAACTATCTCTATTTATTCTTTTATACATACCGGGATTATCTAATACTAATTTTTTAGCGTATGTTGATTTTCCTGATGCTGGTATCCCTTGTAATATGATTATTGTTTTCATTGTTTGTCTCTTTTTACTAATTGAACTCGTTAGAATAGGCTTTTTCAAATACTGGACGAATCATTTTCCAGATAATTTTATCGTAGTTTTTTCTGTTTTTTATAGCAAATAAAACTGCTGGATAGGTACAGGTTTTAAAATAACCTGCCGTCTCTCTGTCTGTGCTTAATTCTTTATATTCTGTTTTCGAAATGGTTTCAATAGTTTTAAATTGTTCTCTTAATTGTGTTTCTACTTTTTTTACCCATGTAAAAAATTCGTCTGGTACATCTTCAATCCACTGGGTTAATTCACCTTCTTCTTTTAATGTTTCCCAAATGGTTAAAGATGATATTTGTGTTACAATTTTATGTAAATCTATATAATCTTCGAATTTAATTTTTACTCTAAATCCGTTTTCATATTGAATAACAAAGCCTTCTTTATTTTTCCAGTTTAATGCTTTTAATGCTCTTAAACTATTATAGTGGTAGATTTCTGGTAATGGGAATCCTATATTTTTAAGGGCTTCTGTTTTACCAGTTTTAGTATCTACAATAGCAATTAATACCAAAGCTTCTTCTGTACCGTAATCTACTATAATTCTGTTTTCTGGGTAAATAATTTCGAACACATAGGTTTTACTTTTATCTAAGCTTTTAATTGCTGAAGCATATTTACTTTGTAACAAGTCGTTTGCTTTTTTAGCTTGTTTACTTGTAAACGAACCTCTTGTAGCAATATATGGTTTGTTTTCTAACCAATATAAAATACCTAGTGATCCATCCATTTTTTCGAATACTTTAAAGGATTCGTTTGGCAAAGCACCATAACCTACTTCTTCTACATTAAAAAACTTAGGAATAGAGTGTGCTACAACAGTATAGTTTTCGTCTAAAATTAAACCTCTACATTGTAACGTTTCTTTGGCCCAGTATTGCTCGTACTGCGTTGCTTGTGTGTAGTTATAAATCCACAGATTTGCTTCTGGATGTTTACATTTATGAATGTATCCTTTAGCGATTGCGTCTTCTAATTTTTCGATGTTTAATACTGTAGTTTTCATTTTATTATTAATTACAGTACAAATATGAAATGGTATTACGCAATGATTTTGCGTAATTTAATTTGTTTGAAAATTTATTTTTTTAATAGCACTTAAATCTGAAAAATCTTTGACTACTATTTGAGAAATATCGAATGCGATAAAGTGAGACCACCAACAATCAGAAAAGATAATAGCCAATTTATTATAACAATTAGGACAGACTTGATTTAAGAACTCTAAATTTGAAAAACCACAGCACCCAAAATATTTATTTATATTTTTAGAATTTTTAAGATTAACTGAGTTTTCAGTAGTGAATAAATTAACATTATTTGGGGTTACTATTTCAGGGTTATCCCAATAAATAAAAGAATTTTCAGGTAATAAGTTTAAACAATCATTAAAACTTAATTCACTCTCGTTTACTTCAACCAACTCATTACTTAACGAGATATTACACCTTTTACAATATATTTTTATTTTTTTCATTTCTAAAAAATCACCTCAACTTTAAAAAATTGAGGTGTACCATTTACTTATTTACAGAGAAAATATCTTTTAATTATTCTATAACATTACCGTTGCCCGATACTGTGATTTCTCCAATTTTATCTGCAATCTTCTCTACATATTCCATTTCTTTTAACTTAAACAACATGGTATTGTCTTCCATTAATTTAGCTGTATTTAACAAGCTCCTTGTAGAGGCTGTTTCTTCTCGTCTTGTTACTACATTGGCTTGCGCTTTTTTATGTGCTATTAATACTTGGTTCATAATCTCTTTCATGTCGCCTGGTAAAATAACATCTCTAATACCTGTATGCAATACGGTAACACCTAGCTTGTTTGCTTGTGTTTTTACGTCTTGTAAAACAGCATTTGCAATGGTTTCTTTTTGCTCTAGCAATTCATCTAGAGTATAAGCACCAACAAAGGCTCTTAAAGCTAATTGTAGTGTAATGTACAACTGTTTTTCGTAGTCTTTATTCTGCATTAAAGCGGTTTCTATATTTGTTACTTTATATTGTGCGTAAAAGTTTACACGAACGGTTGCTTTATCTTTTGTTAATAATTCTTGACCTGAAACTTCCAATTGTAATTGACGTAAATCGGCTTTAGCTATTTTAATGGTTTTATCGTTTCTCCAGAAATGATATGTACCATGATCTAAGGTTTTAGCATATTTATCGTTTACAATCATAATCGCTTTTTCGTATGCTGCCACTTCAAACGTACGGATGTATTGACGTAAGGCTGCATTATTATATAAAGCCACATCTATGGTTTCTGGAATGTTAATATTTGTAAAATCTACGGTTATAAATTTATAATCTATTAGACTATTCCAGTAGGCGTGACGTCCTGCTGTTAATACATGTTTAAAGTTATTGTTGCTATATACCAAAACAATCTCGTTATCTTGAATATCTACAACGGTTAACAATTGTGCCAAAGCCTCATCTTGTAGTAAGATTTCCAAAGCTTTTGGCGCATTAAATGCCGCGGTTAAACTATACGTCATTACGCTTTCGTTAAACCATAACCAATGTTTACCCTCTGTAATAACGCGTGCGTAATTACCATTTTTAAACACTAAGCCTACATGACCTGCATGAATTCTTACTTGTTTCATTTTTCTAATTTTTATTCTGAATTACTCCCCAGAATTATTAAACATTTATAATAGGATTCCTTTTACTTGAAATGGCTATTCTTTTAGTAAAAACAAATTGAAAGTAAACCATCTTTAAGGCTACGGAAATACAAGCGTTTTAGAGTATTCTACAAATCGTTTTTATTAACGTTTTATTAGCAGACCTTGTAGTTCTTCAAGATATTTATAATAATAGGCTTTCTAAAAAGGAGATGCAAAAATGCCTTTAAATACTTCTGTATTTCAAGGTATCTTTTAGATTGTAAAAACAACGTATTGCTTTTACCAGCTTACTTTCTCTTTGTTTTTGTTTTGCCATTTAATGTGTGGCGCACATTGGTGGTCGATTTTTAAAAGGGACCTTCTTTGTGAAAATGCGGGTTTTTAATCCGCATCCTACATTAACAGTGTAGTGCTCTACCGCTGAGCTATATGACTTTTACGGTTGTCATAACAGGAATCGAACCTGTGCTTGTCTATTGTTCTAACCTGACTGAACTATCTCAAATGAATTGAGAGTGGGAATCGAACCCACGACCTATAGAGTGATGATTATTTTTTGGATAAACAATCGAAACCTTCAAGTCTAGTTGCATATAAATACCTGATACTTATTGGCAAGGTTTTATACAATAGTGCTATACAGAAACACCCAACAAGACCAGCTTGATATTTTTTAATTCCCTCGAAGGAGGGAATATTATGCTTGTACCTCTTACCAGATTCGAACTGGTACTTTTACTATTGTAAACAGATAGGCTCTAAATGCGCTTCCCTACTCTACATCCTGTGTATTTCGGTGCTTCTGCAAAATCTAGTCATTGGCGGGCACGCCACCAACCACATCATCCTATCACTCCATGCCTACGAATCAAGGTCTTTTGACACAGCTCTTCCCTTTAAGCTAAAGAGGTATATATTTTAAAAAACGTTTTGAGAATACTTACGTTTGTAGATGAGCTTTCCTAGTATTATAGCTTGCACTTTCTCTAGTTTTCCACGTTATTCTCATTGCTTAGAGACTAACGTACTCACCCGATGCCTTATTACATTACAGCTGTTCGGCAACTTAGACTTAGCTTGCATAGTGGTTTTATACCACGCTTTGCAATTACAAGGGTTGGCTCCCTCACTATTAATAGGCGTCCTCTTTACGAGGCGGCCTACTAGAATGTTCACCGCACAGTAAAGGCTTGCGGCCTCTACCGCCCCATATATTACAATGGGTTTAGGCAACTACTAACTGCTGTAACGCTCGAAGTCTTTTGCGTTTTATACTCTATAGTGAAAATATAGTGCGTTTACCAATTTCGCCACAAACCTGTGATAGTTTGGTAGGACTCGAACCTACAAATTTTGTTTTTGACCTAGGAAAAGGGCTTCGAAAATGGCTTCGTAGATTTTAGCCTACAAAATACCAACCTTTTCCTTGTGTGTTTCCCAACACACCGTATTTTAAGTTACCGAATCATTTACTATCGGGTAACTTTAATACTGCAACACGCTCCGCAAGACCGGATAATCTATACGTAACCTATTACTACAACTTTTCCTATTGATGTCTCCACCTCAAGCCTATATAAAAAGTCGGCTATAAATCCTTATTTACGCCAGCGGTTGCCCCTTGTAAATAGTTATTTATGTTAGTTGCTTGCTTACCTGTACTATAATCTAAATGACTACAGTCTCCACTTGCAGTGTCTGCAAGTAGATTTATCCTTGTTACCAAGTTTATCTATGGACGATAAGCCGCCCCATCATTTATAATAAATGATGATTTTTTTTCAATATTGACGCTTCTTTAAAGCTTCATTTTATTTCAATGATCGTTTTTATTAAACTTAGACAGCTTCTTTTTAAGAACCTTCTAATGAATTACATTGCAAATATTCTACAGTATTACGCAGTGTTTTTGCGTAGTGAAATTTATTTTAATTAAAAAGCTTTAAAAAACTATCTTTTTCTAAATTCTCTATAGAAAAATCAAAATCTGCTTCATCTTTATAATCTGTAATTTCAGCTCCTAAAGTTCTTACCAACGTATCAAATGATAATGGTTCATTCCATTGTTGATATAATGCTTTGGTTGCTAAATTTGATATTTCGGAATTACCAGAAACTCTAGCATGCCCTGAACCAAAATTTAATAATACAAAGCATTGTTTATCTTTTTTAGGAATCAGCATTCCTAAAATGGTTTGTTGCTGTACAGATTCGCACTTAATATCTGCAAAAAGATTGTTTGGATTCATCATGTAACCTCTAGAAACTTTATCACCTTTTCCTATAACAATCTTGTAACTACAATCTGAAGCTCCAGAATACACATTATTTTGAACCAAAGTAGGTACATTTAAACCTTTATTAGCATACAAATACTCAACAGCTCCTTTTGGCGCCGATGTAATATCTCCAGAATACATTAGGTTACCTTCTTGTTGATTATAGGTAGCGTTCCAACCTACTTTACCAGCAATATTTAAACCTGATAAATCTAAATCGTTTGCACCCCAAGCATTCTCCCAATAGATACCCACTGCCATTTTTTTTCCATAAAAACATGTTCCTGTAGGAATGTTACCTACATACATTTTCTCTGATGTTGGCAACGCATACGTAATATCCTCAGGAAAAAACAATCGTTTCCCTGATAAATCGAAACGCTGTTTTAAATAATTAATTAAAAACTGATAATTTTCCTTAAATACAGTATTTTCTAAAATCACCTTTTTATGTTTACCTGCTTTGTTTTTCTTTAAAAGATTAGAAAGCATATTATTTCTACTTGCAGCAGAAACTCCATCAGACTTTACCCAAGACTTACCATTTCTAATTCTATACAAAAAGGCATCTTGCCCTTGTTTTCTAGTATAGCAAGCTGATAATGCTTTAAATAAAGCAAATGGTGTTGCATTGTCTAACCAATGCACATCTTTATCTGTTAGAAAGGCATTTGTAACATCATTTAACGGATTTGAAACTAATGGTTTATGATGCGTTTTCGATAACTTACTGATTTTATTAATCGTTTTTGGCGCTTTATTTTTAAAGGCTAAAAACAAAGGCTTGAATCTGTTAAAAATTTCTGCCAATTTTTCTAAACCAAATTGCTTAAATGCTTGTGTTGGATTATATGAACTCGCTTTAATCAATTCAATTAAAGTATCATTTTTAATTAATAAAGTTGTATCTGTTGCTCTATAAATAATATACCTAAAAAATTCTACAGCATTCTCTGGGTAAATATTATAATACTCCGCTAACTTAATAACTGCTTCTTTGTTTCTTATATTTTCTTTACCAGTAAAAGTATAGTCTAACTCATCTACTAAAACTGTAATCAAATTATCTATAGTCTCTTCTTTAAGTGCAATACCAGATTGCAACATCGATAAACATTTCTGTTGCATTTCATCTACAGAATAGCCTTTAATTACCTTATAAACTAGTTTTACATTTGGAACATTAAGCACTTCTTCTGGGATATAAATAGCTTCTTGAAAATGACTTCCATAAGTAGACATATAATGGTTAATTTGTTCTACATACAACTTATATTTCGAACTATTTTTAATTGTAGACCACGATTTATGAAAGGTCTTATTTAAATCATTACCATTTAATGTTTCTTTTTTTAAGATAGCGATAATACTATCTTTCGCCCAAAGCGCATTGGGTGCAATGATAAATCCACTTTCAGAGATGTATGGCTTTGCATTTGATGCTTTTGCGACAACGGCATTAAATAACTTTAATGTTTTACTCACGCCATTATAACTATTATTCTTGATTTTGTGATTTTTTAAATTCATTTTCTATTATTATAAATAAGTGAGGAGTATTTTCTTAACTGTTTATAGGAACTCCGTTTACCTATTATTTTTTTTAAAGACGAAGAGTAAATGTCAGAACCCAAATCTGATGTCTAAACGACACCTATAGGAACTCTTTTTGTCTTTTAAGACGAGACGTAAAACACAACCAAAGGCCCTTACGGGCGCTGGACTCGAACCAGCAAATTACAGGAACATCTTTTGTCTTATACCAACGGAAAGTAATTTCTATCGTGAATGGTTATAGGAACTTTCTATGTCGGTAATTTGTAATGTAGTCCAGGTGGGATTCGAACCCACGACCTCCAGATTAGAATCTTAATAGAGGAACTTTTTTTGTCTTGCAACGAAAAGTGATAGGCGCTCTATCCTCTGAGCTACTGGACTATTTTTAATATTTTAAAGAACTTTTATTGAACTCCGCTAGAATTAACTTCTAGCGGAGTGCT
Organism: Pontimicrobium sp. MEBiC01747; assembly: GCF_053601635.1. NCBI lineage: Bacteria > Pseudomonadati > Bacteroidota > Flavobacteriia > Flavobacteriales > Flavobacteriaceae > Pontimicrobium > Pontimicrobium sp. MEBiC01747. The sequence goes on along the minus strand of NZ_JBSHNS010000599.1, from coordinate 12,030 downwards.
ATTTTAAAGTCTGATTCCAAAAAGACTTCTAATTAATTACTCTGCAAATATCTCATAGTTTTACGCAATAGTTTTGCGTAGTTTAAACTATTTCAAAATTTATTATTTATACCACTTTATCTGCACAAGACGAACTTGCAAATGCATACGGTTTCGCTTTAAAAACAAAACCCATTCCTAAAATGTAGCCCATAGCATCTTTAAGTGCTACGTTAGATTCAAACTTTGGATCTGTATTAATATCCGCGTGTACCTCTAAATCAACATTATGTTTATCTAAAATGTTGCAAATAGCGTATGCTTCTTCTACAGACATTATTACCTCCTTAAGCATACGTTCTTTAATACCTATTTGTTTAGTGCCTTTATAATTTCTCATAAACATAAAGCCTCCTTTACCTTCACGTAATACCACAATAACTGTTGCGTATTCGATATGCGATTTATAGGCTTGCGAATCTGAGCCCACACAAATTTTTAATCTATAGCCTGCCTTTTTCTCTTTTACAATAGCATTTTCAATAATCTCCGTAATGGGCTGATCAAAGACTTTACCGCTAAAGTTTCTCCATTTTTGTTGTGTAACTTTCATAAGTTCCCATTTTTAGTTAAATATTAATTTTGTGGAACAAACTGAATGAGCTCGTTCATTTTTATTTTAAAATTGAAATATCAGGATTCGAACCTGAATCTTTCGCCGTATCAAAGCGAAGCTCTAACCAATTAAGCTATATCTCAATTTATTTTTGTGGAACAAACTGGATTCGAACCAGTATCTTCTGGGCTTCAACCAGACGCATAGACCTACTTTGCTATTGCTCCTTTTTAGATGAATTAGAAATTATAAGTCTGTTTACCTCATTCACAACGAGGTGTTTTATCTAATAAATCAAAATCATCATTTTTGTTGTGATAGAAAGAGTTGAACTTTCATCTACTCACGTATCAGGTGAGCGCTTTACCGATTAAGCTATATCACAATTTTGTTAACCTGATAGGATTCGAACCTATACCTCAAGAGTCAAATGCTTTGCATTCACGAATACCTTATTAGAAAATAAAAACGAATGAGCTAAACTCTTGAATGCTACCATTACACTACAAGTTAGTTTGTAAGCTTAACAGGACTCGAACCCGTATCACTAGATTCGTATTCTAGCATGTTATCCAATTACACTATAAGCTTATTAATAATCCTTCAGGATTAGTTGAGATGCCAGGAATCGAACCTGAACCCTTCGCCTTATGAGAGCGATGCTCTACCAGATTAAGCTACATCTCAATTTGTTGAGGCAATAGGGATCGAACCTATGACTTTCACGATGTAAGCGTGACACTCTTACCACTGAGTTATGCCTCATTTTAATTTGTACTCCGTAAGGGAATCGAACCCTTGTTTTCTGCTCGAAAGGCAGGCGTCCTAACCGTTAGACGAACGGAGCTTTTGTTTAAGGGACAGAATTATCTCATATTCTAATAATTGTTATAAATTGGTATTCGTGAATGCTTAGCATTTCACAACCATTGTTATTCCCCTAATTTTTTTGCGGTTCATACGAGAATCGAACTCGTATCTCTCGAGAGACAGTCGAGAAGGATAACCATTACCCCAATGAACCAATTTTGTACATCTACCAAGAGTAGTTCGCATAGCGTCTATTTCAATAAATAGGTGCTCATGAATGCTTTGCATTTCGAACTTGGACGTAGAGATTAGAAATCTCTTGTGCTATCCCTTACACCATAGATGTATTTTTTAAAAGAGCATCTATCGAGACTCGAACTCGAAACTATAGATTGGAAATGCTTTGCATTCACGAACTCCAAAATCTAAAATAAATAGTATGTGAGCTAAGTCTACTATGTTACCAATTACACTATAGGTGCTTATTGTGGGAATGATAGGATTCGAACCTATTAAGCTTTGGCACCAGTTTTACAGACTGGCTCAACTCACCATCGTTGACGCATTCCCTTTTATTTTTGAGACAAGGATGAGAGTCGAACTCATAAAACTTAGTTTTGCAGACTAATGCCTTAACCATTCAGCCACCTTGTCATTTAGCGATACCGAAGGGATTCGAACCCTTAACCTGATGGTTAACAACCAACTGCTCTGCCATTGAGCTACAATATCATGTTTTGGAGTTACGAAAACTTACACTCCGTTTTGCAAATTGCAAATGAGCTTGCGAATTCAACGAAATTTATTTATCAAAATAAATTTCAGTGAGTTAAACCCGCTGTTTTAGCCAGTTAAACTATAACCCCATAGTATTGCGGAGGACAAAGGAATCGAACCTTCACCGCCATATGGCGGACTTGTTTAGCAGACAAGCGCAACGAACCAACATTTGCCTATCCTCCATTTAATTTATTTAGTCTGAGAGACAGGAGTCGAACCTGCAACCTCTCGCATCCAAAGCGAGTAAACTATCCATCGTTATCCTCTCAGTTTTGCGGAAGGAGTGGGAGTCGAACCCACACGAGTCATTAACTCCGAACAGTTTTCAAGACTGTGGCCACCTCCTATTGGCTTGCCCTTCCGTTTTGTTGACGCGGTGAGGATCGAACTCACGACCTCGGCATTAAAAGTACCTTGCTCTACCAACTAAGCTACACGTCAATTTTTCTATATTTCTATTTCAATGAACACCATAAAAAAAGCACCTCTTGTAACGGAAGGTGCTTTTTTTAAATCTATGTATACATCAACTCATGTATACACAACCTTCCTAGTATATTTTATAAATCTTTCATCACAACTAAATGTTGCGACTGGTCTCGGCGAGCGAAACCAAAGATTTTGTTTAATTATATGTTGTAAATAATTCCTCATTATTGTTTTGTTATTTTGATGGTGCAAATATGAAACGCTTTTTTGAATTATACAAGAAAAATTTCAATTTAATTTACTGATTATCAATTAGTTAATCAATTTTAAGGCATTGAAATCCCTGTCCGTTTTTTAACGGATAATCAACATTTTTACAATAGCCTGTCTCACAATTGTTTTGCTGTTTCAAATTCTTATTTTACTGTTTTTAGTTTTTCAAATTCACTTAAAAATAATTTCAAAAAAAACGCCCAACTTTTAGGTTGGACGCTTTATATTCTACTTTTAATTATGGGTTAAATCATAATTTATTTTTTAAAATAGGTATAAAACATCCTCTTAAGAGATTCAGTGCGATGACTGCTCTTCTATAATCATATTCACTAAAGCGCAATATGGGTTGTTTATGTATTTGTTGTTTATTCATTTTGTTTTTTATTGACTCTGCAAATATTTAGCTCTAATGCGCATTGTTTTTACGTAGTCAATTATTTTATTACAAATGCTTTTAAAAACTCTGCCAGAATACAATTTCCGACAGAGCGTTTCTTAATTACTAAAAAATCAATTAATAGCATTAGTAACTAATTGTTAATTACAGTGCAAATATTTAATAGTATTACGCAATGTTTTTACGTAGCAAATATTTTATTAAAATTAATTATTAGGTTATCTATAAGTTCTCTCTATTAGGGATTTCTTCTAAACTTAACTCGAGAGCTAAGTTGATTATTTTCCTTGGTGTATATAACATTTTTTCCAAATCACTTATTTGTAAGTTTTTCGAATTTGCTTTATAAAGAAAGCTACTGTAGCTTAATTTGGCTATATTTCTACCAAATTCATCTTTATATTTTTCTTTTAACTCTAAAGTAATTTCTTCTAATCGATTTTTTAATACTACAATAGTGTTTAATAACTGATCAAGCCAGTTTTCAATCTCTTTCAAGAAATTCTTGACTTCAATTTCATTTTTATAGCTTAATTTTTTAATCTCATTACGAATATGTTCAATCTTCATACCTTCCCAGTTTTTTGCTTTTAACACTGGTATTTGCCACTTTGACTGTGCTACTTTCCAATAATCTGTTTTCACTTTTACTTGATGGATTTTAAATCCAGGAAGTTCAATAATAGTTAGATGTCCGCCATGACATGCTCCTGTATCTATACCATAAGTATTATTCTTAATTTTTGGAGTATCACCAACGACATGATGCCCATAGATTATAGGTTTTGTTCCTTTGTAATAGTCTGACCAATATTTACCTTCTTCATATTTAGTTTCAAGATGCCTACTTCCAGAAGTTGTTCCTGCCAAAACTTCTTTCTTTTGCTCACTTAATATTTTGTCATGCTCAAAAAAAGCATGAACTATTATAGCGTCATTTGTTTCATAATAATAAGGAAGTGTTTCTAACCATTCTTTAAAACCTTTATATTCATCAGCAAATTGAACTTTTACTATCTCTTGAGAATAACTTAAAACACCTCTTAAATGTTTTCTTTCGTGATTACCCATTAATACTATTGCATTATCTCGATTTTTAAAATAGTTATATAACTCTAAAGATTTATTCCCTCTGTCTACAAGATCTCCTAGTGAAATTATTAAATCATTTTCGGTTATTCCTATTTGATTTGATAGCTCTATAAACTCATCATAGCATCCATGTAAATCTCCTACTATGTATGTTTTTTTCATTTTTTTGGGTTTTAGACACTCATTAAGAGCAATTGTAATTACTCTTTTGTGTCGTTATTCTATTTTCTTTTCTCAAATGGGGGTTCCCATTTTTTTTGTTTCATAATGGCTTTTACTTCAGCATAGGATAACGGATAAAAGTCGTGACAGTCTACGCCTACATCGAATGCATTCATGGTTTCATCGTCTTGTAAGCTTCCGTGCGAGTGTCCGTATAAATGCCATGTTCCTCGAAAACTAGATCGCCAAACACGCATAGCGTAGTGTAACAATATAATTTTCTGTTTACCATTTGGTGCTTCTTCATCGGCGACGTTTAATTCGAAATAGTCTTTTGTCCATTCAAATCGATTAGTATTAGACATCGCTGCACCTTCGTGATTACCTTTTATTAAATAGATTTTACCATTTAATTGCTCTAAAATAGCTTTCATTCTATCGGCTTTGCACAAGCCTAAATCTCCCAAATGATAGACCTTATCATTTTTACCAATTTTACTGTTCCATCGTTTTATAAGTTCTTGATCCATTTCTTCTACTGTATTAAATGGACGGTTAGAGAACTTTATAATATTTTCGTGACCAAAGTGATGGTCTGATGTAAAATATACATCTGTTGCATACTTCATTGTATTTATATTTTTTAATGTGATTGTCTATTTAGTTCTCAACTGTGCTCGAACTGATATTTTAGACAATCTCTATTGATTATTTTTTCTTTTTACTCTTCTTATTCTTTGCTTTTGTTTTCTTCTTACTTGGTTTTATTTTACTCTTTATTCTGCTTATTTCACTATCAATATAGCTAATAAAAGAATCGTTATAACCAAATTGTTTAGCTGTCTTAAAGGCTTTAATAGCCCTTTTATACTCTTGTTTTATTTCAAACAATTGTCCTTGCTTGTCCCAAATACAGCCCTTATCTATTCCTTTTACAGTTAATGCAAAATCGATTAGTTTTTGTGCTTCATTAAAATCGTCATTCCATAATAATGTCTGTATATACTTATAATATACTTTTTGAAAATCCATTTTATTAGCTAGTGCTTCTGCATAATATATTTTTGCTTGTTCGTAATCTCCTAATTGCTCTGCTTGTATTTGCCCCATTAAATATAAAGCATATACATTTTCAGATTCGTATGACAAAGCGTAGTTTAAATTTTCTACAGCTTCTTCTAACTCGTATGGATAAGCATCTATAGCTTTAAGCACGTAATTATTTAATAAACTTGTTTCCATCGTTTTAAGTTTTAAGGTTAAAAGTAAGCGTGTCTCGATACATTTTTTCTTCGTTTCTCTTAGAAAAACTACTCGACATGACGTACTTTTAATCTATTATTTTAATTCATTACGCAGGTCATTTTTTAATGTACTGCGTTGTTTTTTATAGGTTTTTACAACTTTGTTTTTCTTAAAATCGGATCCTTTAAAAACCTGTATTGGGTTACCTCGTTCTAATTTTAAATGGTTTTCCCATTGATTTTTAATATTAGATTTAAGCGCTTTAAGTTGTAACTCGTTTACTTTTTCTTGTAAACGTATTCTTGCTATTTTTTTATTTTGATGTTGTGAGCGGCTATCCATTACTAACACTTGCGTATTAGTTGGTTTATGGATAGCCCTAATAGCGGAGCTCACTTTATTTACATGTTGCCCTCCTGGCCCTGAACTTCTTATAGCTTGATAGTTAATATCTTTTTCATGTATTTGAAATTGTTGTTTTTGTTCAATTTCGTATAGCCCTACAAACCAGTTTTTACGTTTATGTTTTGGCCTAAATGTTGAAACTCCTATCCATTGTATTGTGCCTTTCCATTGATTTAAAAATGTACTTAGATTTTTTCCTTCTAGTTGAATCGTGACAGATTGTAATGTCATGTTTTCAATTCCTTTTTCTCTTTGTAATATTTTATAATCTATAGTATTGCTTTTTACGGCGTCTAAAAATTTCTTTAATACTTGTGCTACAACCCAGCAACATTCTGCTGGACCTCGACCAGAGGTTATTTGTATTATTTTTGTTTCCAATGTTTTATGTTTTTTCTAAAGGATTTTTAGAAAGTAATACATGGCCTACTGGGCTTTTACCTTTTTCAATGAGTTGTAACGCAGCTTTTACTGCCCAACATTTATCGCTAGAATGAATATTGGAGTAATAGCTTAATAGTGTTTTAGGCTCTACTATTTTCCAGCCGCTTACTTCTATAGCTTCTACAGTAGCCGATTCGAAAAAGTCTATAGTTACTCTTATTTGTTTTCCAGAGTTTAACCAGTCTATTTTTTCGTAACGTCTAAAATTCTCATTACTTGGCATGTGATCGTATCTTGTCCACACTTTTTTAAAGCCTTCTTGTGCTAATATTACCATAACTTCTGCAACGTCTTTTGGGCGTACAAAAATGTCTATATCCTTATGATCGTGCGCATGTTTATATTCTGTATGATCTTCTGGTGACATAAAATGCCATGCCCAACCTCCAGAGATTATAATCCATGCTTTTAATTTATTTAAAATGTCCAAACCTTGTTCTATTCTATAGTTTGGCCACTGTTCTCCGTATCTTTTTATGTTATGATTTGCTCCCATAATCTCTTTATTTTTTTAAGCAAAAAATTATCTGTCCATTCTCACAATTTTTGGTGTAAACTTACCTACAACCTCCACCAATTCTAATTGGTTTTGCATGACTTTTTCTATGTTTTTATAAGCCATTGGTGCTTCGTCTATACCTCCACCTATTAATGAGACTTCATGTTTTTGTAATTCTTTTTTAACTGCACTTTGCGTTAACTTCATTTTACATTGTCGTCTCGACAATAATCGTCCTGCACCGTGCGATGCCGATTGTAAACTGTCCTTATTTCCTAATCCTCTTACTATAAATCCTGGCGCTGTCATAGATCCTGGGATAATACCAAATTCTCCTTTTTTGGCTGGTGTTGCTCCTTTTCTATGCACTATACATTCTTCGCCATTTACTTCTTGTTTCCAAGCAAAATTGTGATGATTTTCTATTTTAGCTATTGGTCTTTCTCCTAATAGTTTTGCTATTCTTTTATGAATATCATCATGGCAAGCTTGCGCATAATCTCCAGCTAAATTCATGGCCAACCAATATTCTTGTCCGTCGTGCGTATTTAAGTCTAACCATGCTAAATGTTGTACATGTTTTGGCAACGGACATTGTTTTGTTGCTAAATAGGTATAGTGTTTTGCGATGTTAGCACCTAATCCTCGTGATCCGCTATGCGATAAAACGCCTAGATATTCTCCTATTGGTAAACCCCATTCGTTGTTTACATCTAGAATATTGACTTCTCCAAATTCTACAAAATGGTTTCCTCCTCCAGAGGTTCCTAATTGTTTATAGGCTTTATCTTTTAAGCGTTTTACTAACGGAATGGTTTTAAATTCATCTCGCTCGAAAACTGGGCTATCATGTTTTACTTTATGCGTTTCGTACATTCCAAATTTGGTATGCTCGGACAAAATATTTTCCAATTGATGCTTTTTACCTTTTAAGTAAGAGGCTTTTACTGGATAAATAGTTAAACACATTCTACAGCCAATATCTACACCTACGCCATAAGGTATTATTGCATTTTTTGTGGCTAATACACCTCCAATTGGTAAGCCATAACCTACATGAGCATCTGGCATTAAAGCGCCTGCTACAGAAATTGGCAACTTTAAAGCATCGTATAATTGATATTTTGCTTGATCTTCAATTTCGTTTTCGCCATAAATATGGAATGGTGCTCTGTGAGTGTTTAACTTTTGTTTTGTTACATGTACTGGATCTAATAAACTTTCTGCTATTTTCCCCCAAACGCCATCACCTTTATAGTGTTCTGGATTTAATAATACTTTTTTTGCTTCTGTTAATATTTTCTCTTTTTTTACTCGTTTCTGATATCGATTAATCTGACCTAAAGTCACATTAATACTATTGTTTTTTGGAAAGCCTAATTTTATTAAGTCTTTTCCGCTTAATTTCTTTCCCATGATATGGTTTCGTTAATAATGTCTTCTAGAGCATATTTTTTTAACTCTTTTAGACTCCTGTTTGTTTTTAATTTTTCTTGTCTATCTATTCTTGCTTTCCAATAATAATCGGACCAAGAATAGAATCCTTCAGTGATGTTGTAGTATCCTTTTTTATATAATTGTTCTTCTATAAATGAGCGTTCTTTTAAAAGCTCTGGATCTATACGTTTCCTGTGTGTTATATAGGCTCTAGTAAACTTAATTTTATAGGTTCGTTTAGGAAGCTTTACATAAAATCTTGTTTTTATTTTATGTTTATACTCATAATATCTAAAAGCTACACATAGTGCTTTTGCACCATCACTTAACTTATTATATTGCTTTTTGCTTAGCGTAGGAACATCATTATAAATAAGATGCCGAGAGGTTTCTTTTTGCCATTTAAACTCTACTTTTTCTTTGGTTTTTGCCCAAATGGCTTTTTCAACCTTATTGTAAACTTCTAAAATGGCTTCTTTGTGCTTATAATTTTCTACACGATGGGTTATTTTAATTTCTTTATACCAACCGTATCGTATCGGTTTTTCTAATTCTATAAAGCCTAGGTTATTTATTTGCTTACTAATCTCCCATTGTCTTTTTAATAAACGACAAACTTCCTTTTGCCTCGCTGCTTTTATGTGTACTGGTTTCATTAGACATTTTCAAAATGGTTTTGTCTTTGTTTTAATGATTCCAATAATTACTCCCAATTAGGAATCGGTGTTTAGATTGTATATAAGTGTTTCATTTTTAAATTTTGTGTTGTGAATTGCATTTTGAATCGTGTCGGCTACGAACAAACTACCATTCTGGTTGTGTTGTTGTTAATTTACTGTTTGGATGTTTTTTAGCAGACTTGCTAATGACTGAAAACAAAAAACCCGAAACAGTTTTTAAATTGCTTCGGATTTTTCATTTATCTATGAAAAGTGGTATTAACTATACGCTCGAAGCACAACAAAAGGTAGAATTCCTTTTGGATCGTTTTGATTTGATATAAATAAACTCATACTTCGATTTTAGTTAAACTTAATTTTGTTGCTTTATTGCGATGCAAATATAAAATGTAATTTTTGATATTTCCAAATAAATTTTGAAATTAATTTACTGTAAACCAATTACTTACAAAACATTTAGACAATAGAAATCTTGTCCGAAATTATTCAGATTTATAACTTACTGATGGCGTGACATGTAGTTAATCAACACTCATTGTTTATGTCTCTTAAAAAAAATCAAAAAAAAACGTCCAAATTTAATTATTTGGACGTTTTTATTATTTTCTAAACTGTATCTATCTATTAAAATGCTTATAATATCGCAGTTTTTCGCCCTGATTATGTAATTCAAATAGATTCATACAAGTATTTATTTTAATTTTTTGTGCTTTTATGCAGTGCAAATATGTGATTTTTATTTTAAATTTAAAAAAAAAGCCATGATTTTTAGAAAATCACAGCTTTTCATAATTATAATACTACTTGGTTAAAAACCGTTTCTGTTACTTTATTATACCTTAATAAAGTTAAAGATATTGTTCCTCTACCACTAGTTAAGGTTCTTAAATCGGAGATGTAACCAAAGGTTGTTAATAAAGGCACTTGGGCACTTATCTTCCGTTTCGTTCCGTCTTCTTTTATTTCCATAATAATGCCTCGTTTTTTATTAATGTCTGATGTTACTTTTCCTAAATAATCTTCTGGACATTCAATTTCGGCATTCATTATAGGTTCTAACAGTATAGGTTTTGTTAAAGCTGCTACTTGTTTAAAACCATGTTTAGCAACAATTTCAAAATCTAATGGGCTAGAATCTTCTGCATGAACCTTTCCGTCTAATAAAACCACACGCATCGTTTCTACAGGGTAACCTGCTAATATTCCAGATTGCATAGCTTCTAAAAACCCTTTTTCAACATTTGGAATAAATTCTTTAGGTATGTTTCCGCCTTTAATTTCATTTACAAATTCTAATCCCTTTTGTTTTTCGACACTAGGACCCAATGTAAATTTAATTTGAGCGAATTGCCCGTTTCCTCCATTTTGCTTTTTAAAGACTTCTGTATGTTCTACGGTTGTCTGTAAACGTTCTTTAAAGGATACTTTTGGATTCCCTTTTTGAATGGCTACTCCAAATTCTGATTTCAACTTTTCTAATCGTACATCTAAATGTAACTCTCCCATACCATGCAAAATGGTTTGCCCTGTTTGCTGATCGAAAGACATTTTTAATGATGGATCTTCGTCTAAAATTTTAGCAATAGCTTCTCCAAAATGTTTTTCGTCATCTTTAGATTTTGGTTCCACTGCTATACTTATAACAGGTTCTGACACATCAATAGATTCTAAAGTAAATGCATCGTCTAGTTCACATAACGTATCTCCAGTTTTTGCATTCTTTAATCCTATTAATGCTACAATATCTCCTGCTTTAGCTTCTTTTAGTTCTATAAATTTATCGGCTTGAATTTTTAAAATTCTACTTACTCTATTCTTTTGTTGAGATCTAGAATTTAAAATAGTCTCGCCTACTTTAATAGCACCAGCATACACTCTAACCATAGCTAAACTTCCTACGTAATTATCTGAAACAACCTTAAATACTAATCCTGTAAATGGTGTACTAACAGAACGTAATCTGCGTTCTTCTTCATTATTTTTATTTACACCTTTTATATACTTAATATCATCCGGCGCTGGTAAATATTGCGAAATAGCATTTAATAATGGCTGCACGCCTATATACTTAAACGATGAACCACAAAGCACTGGTACTGCCTGTTGTTTTATTGTAATAGCTCTAATAGCATGCATTAGTTCTGTATTACTAATCGATTCATTTTCCAAATACTTAATCAGTATAGTTTCATCAAAACCAGAAACTGTTTCTATAAGTTGTTCTTTCCATTGTAACAGTAATGGCTTTAAATCTTCAGTGACTGCTTTCTCTTCCCAAGTATGTCCTAAATCATTCGCATTCCAATACATTGCTTTTTCTGTTATAAGATCAATAATACCTATAAAATCATCGCCCTCTCCAATAGGAATTTGAAGTACCATTGGCACTGTATTTAATTCTTGTTGAATGTCGCTGACAACTTTAAAAAAGTCTGCACCGATTCTATCCATTTTATTAATAAAACATAGTTTTGGAATACCATATTTATTAGACTGACTCCAAACGGTTTCAGATTGCGGCTCGACACCTGATGATGCACAAAATAAAGCCACAACTCCATCTAATATTCTTAATGAACGTTCTACTTCTATAGCAAAATCTATATGCCCAGGCGTATCTATTATATTAATTTGATGTGTCATCTCATTATAATTCCAATCTGCTGAAATTGCCGATGACGAAATCGTTATGCCTCGTTTTGCTTCTTGAGGATCACTATCGGTTACTGTATTACCATCATCTATATTTCCTGGTTTGTGTATTGTCCCTGTGTAATAG
>NZ_JBSHNS010000598.1:0-1754 GCF_053601635.1 Pontimicrobium sp. MEBiC01747 | reverse complement strand
TTTATATGGGGCATACCAGGTTTAATAATGGCAATACCTATAACAGTATTTCTTAAAATCATTTTTGAACAATTTCCAAGTACAAAAGGCATTGCCAGTCTTATCTCTGGATCTGGACAATAAATATCTGCTAATATTTACTTAAAGCCTTAAAATAAAGCATAATTTTTAAGTATCTTTCAAGTTAATTAATTGAAATGATTTAATCTTTATTTACTATAGATTGAAGCATAAAACGATTTAGCATATTTTGAAAAATATAATATCACTTATAATAATATTACTGTTCTCATCACAGGCATTTGCATCCTACATATTAATACCTATGGATGCTGAAACACAAGATAATCACTTAAAAGCTTATGGAATTACCTATTGGACTTTAAAACAAAACTTAAAAGTAAAATGGTTATTAAACTATAGAGGAGGCTCCTTTTTATTACCAGACAATAATGCTATACAGAGGGAATGTAAAATACGAGGTGTTAGTTTTGAAGTCTTAAGTAATACTAAAGCAGAAAGTATACTTGAAGAAATTAGTAGCCCAAGTAAAAACATGGAAGCTGTAGTATTAGAAAAAGCCCCTAAAATTGCAGTATATACACCAAAAGGGAAATTGCCATGGGATGATGCAGTAACCATGGTGTTAAGTTATGCCGAAATACCTTATGAAACAGTATACGATAAAGAAGTATTAGAAGATGGTTTGGTATTATTCGATTGGCTGCACTTACACCATGAAGATTTTACAGGACAATACGGTAAGTTTTATCGAAACTATAGAACAGCAGCTTGGTATATAGAAGAAAAAAAGGAAGCCGAAGCATTAGCAACAAGCTTAGGCTACAATAAAGTTTCAGAAGAGAAAAGAGCAGTAGCTTTAAAAATTAGAGATTATGTAGTAGGAGGAGGCTTCATGTTTGCCATGTGTAGTGCAACAGATAGTTTTGATATTGCATTATCTGCAGAAGGTGTAGATATTTGCGAACCAATGTTCGATGGAGATGGAAGTGATGCTAACTATCAATCTAAACTAGATTATAGAAAAACATTCGCCTTTAAAGATTTTATACTAGAGCGCAGTCCAATGATTTATGAGTTTTCAAGTATAGATATGACTAGAAAGCGAAAAATACCAAAAGAAACAGATTATTTTTCTCTAATGGATTTTTCTGCAAAATGGGATCCTATTCCAACAATGTTATGTCAAAATCATACAGCATTAGTAAAAGGATTTATGGGGCAAACCACTTCATTTACAAGGGATGAAATAAAACCCAATGTTCTTGTTATGGGAGAAAATAGAACTAACGGAGAAGCAAAATATATACATGGAATAAAAGGAAAAGGTTTTTTTACATTTTATGGAGGGCATGATCCGGAAGATTATACACATAAAGTAGGAGACCCAAAAACAGAACTAGACCTGCACCCAACATCCCCAGGTTATAGACTAATTTTAAATAATGTATTATTTCCTGCAGCTAGAAAGAAGAAGCAGAAAACATAATCTAAAAAACATAGTTATAAATAATAAACAAATTGTCCTTTTTTGTATCATAATGCTACTTATTACATCATGCTGAACTTGTTTCAGCAACACATAACATCTATAAACAAAGATGCTTCATGGTGAGTACCTAAAACAAGTTTAGGTTGATGATAGACTTTATGATTAATTACGGATATTCAAAATAAAAATAATAATGTCTAGAAAAGAAAGGATATTAAATAAAATTCAAATACTAATAACC
>NZ_JBSHNS010000597.1:0-7782 GCF_053601635.1 Pontimicrobium sp. MEBiC01747 | reverse complement strand
GCTATTGGGCGTGTACCAGGAAAAAAACGTAAAATTGAAAGCGATTTCAATACAGCTTTAGACGGCTTATTCAAAACATTAGACATGAATAAGAACGAAGTAGAAATGATTAAGTTTGAAAACAAACTTCAAGACCTCTCCACTGCAAGCGACTCTAGAGTACTAGACAACGAACGTTCGTTTATTAAAAAGAAAGTAGATGAAATTAAAGGAGAAATAAACCAATTAGAGAATAACCTATTATTCTTTAAACATGCAGATGATAAAAACCCTTTAGTAAAAAGTGTTCACGACAACATAAAGAAACACAAAGATTCTTTAGTGATTTGGAATAATAAACTAAAGAAAATTAAAGAACTATATAAACAACCTAAACCTGCTACTGAAAATTCAGAACCAGAAGCTTAGGCTAATTAAAAAAATAATTTGTATTAGTGTATAAAAAAATCCTTCTTGTATAAGAGGGATTTTTTTAGTTATAATTAAGTTTTTTATAACATATACAAAATATAAACTTAAACAAACTAATACCTCCCAGTTTAAAATTTATACTACAAACTCACTTTTTAAGTAGTTTTTTTTAATATTAGAAAGAATACACAAACTATAATTATTCACTTAAACATCTAAAAACCAAACATTTTATATAATATACACAAAGATTTATACATTATTTCAAGTATTTTCAATTAAAAATTGCAATTAATGGAAAAATAAAATCTTACTTCTTTTCTAAGCATGTTTGTTATATTTTTAAAATTAATCTAATTAATTAAAAAACATACATGAGACTGTCCTTAACTTTAGCATTCGTTTTATTACTTTTAAATGCCTGTAAACCCAAAGAACAAACAACTACAAATAGTCTTGAAGAAACAAAACAAGATTACACACAATATGTAAACCCTTTTATTGGAACAAGTAAAATGGGACATGTATTCCCAGGAGCAACTGCACCATTTGGGATGGTACAATTAAGCCCACAAACAAATTTTGAAGTGATGTTTGATGAAGATGGGAAATACAACTCAGAAACTTACGAATATTGTGCTGGTTACCAATATAGAGACTCTACTATTATTGGTTTTGCACATACAAATTTTAGTGGTACTGGACATTCAGACTTAGGAGATTTTCTAGTTATGCCTACAACAGGAAAGCTAACACTAGAGCCTTTAAAAACAATAACAGGCGAAAAGGGATTTTATTCTACATTTTCGCATAAAAAGGAAACTGCGTCTCCAGGTTATTATCAAGTAGACTTAGATAGTTATAATATTAAGGCAGAACTTACAGCTAGTGAGCGTGTTGGATTCCATCAATACACTTTCCCAAAGTCTAACAATGCACATATTATTTTAGATATGGTTTATAATGTTTACCATCATGATAATAAAAATGTATGGACTTTTATTCGTGTAGAAAACGACTCATTAGTAACTGGCTACAGACAAACCAAAGGTTGGGCTAAAACAAAAAAAGTATTTTTTGCGATGCAATTTTCTAAACCATTTAAAAGCTACGGACATAAAAAATATGATACCGTTAAGTATGATGGTTTTTACAGACGTTTTAATCAAGAAGAAAACTTCCCAGAAATAGCAGGAAAAGACATTCGTGCATATTTTAATTTTAATACTACTGAAGGTGAAAAAATTAAGATTAAGTTTGCCTTATCTCCTGTAAGTACGGCAGGAGCCCTAAAAAACTTAAAAGCAGAAATACCACATTGGGACTTTAATAAAACCCATGAAGCCACAAAAGAGAAATGGAATAAAGAGCTTTCTAAAATTGAAGTAACAACGCTAACTGAAGACAATAAAAAAACATTTTACTCTGCCTTGTACCATACTAACTTATCCCCTATTTTATATGAAGATGTCGATGGACAATACAGAGGGTTAGACCAAAACATACATACCTCAGAAGGATTTACAAACTATACCATTTTTTCGCTTTGGGACACTTACAGAGCACTTCACCCTTTATTTAATATTACCCAACCAGAGCGCAATAATGACATGATAAAATCTATGTTAGCCCACCATGATGAAAGTGTACATAATATGCTACCAATATGGAGCCATTATGCAAATGAAAATTGGTGCATGATTGGCTATCATGCAACATCTGTAATAGCAGATGCAATGGCAAAAAACGTAGGTGATTTTAATTATAACCGAGCATTAAAAGCCTCTGTAAACACAGCTAATGTAAAATACTTTGACGGTTTAGGAGATTATATAAATTATAAATATGTTCCAGAAGACAAAAGTCATTCTTCGGTTTCTAAAACCTTAGAATATGCTTATAATGATTGGTGTATTTCGCAAATTGCAAAACAAATTGGAGAAACAAAAACAGAAGAGGAATTTGCAAAAAGAGCAACATACTATAAAAATGTTTACGACCCAACTATTGGCTATATGCGTCCAAAATTAGCTAATGGTTCATTTAGAGATAACTTTGACCCAATGGATACCCATGGACAAGGTTTTATAGAAGGTAATGCATGGAATTATGGATTATATGTTCCTCAAAACATAGAAAACATGATAGAAATGATGAAAGGGAAAGAACATTTTTCTCAGCATTTAGATTCATTATTTACCATGAAAATAGAGGATAAATATATTGAAAAACATGAAGATATTACCAGAGATGGTATTATTGGAAACTACGTACATGGTAATGAACCTGGGCATCACATACCATACCTTTACAACTGGACAGGTCATCCAGAAAAAACTCAAGAACGTGTACGAATGATAATGGATACAATGTACGATTCTAGTGTAGAGGGATTATGTGGTAATGATGATGCAGGACAAATGAGTGCTTGGTATATTTTTAGCAGCCTTGGGTTTTACCCCGTAACGCCGGGATCTCCTAATTATGCTTTAGGTAGCCCGTTAGTAAAAGAAGCTACAATACATTTACAAAAAGGAAAAACGTTAACGATAAAAGCCAATAACCAAAGTAAAGAAAATGTCTATGTAACTAAAGTATCTATAAACGGTAAAGTGTTAGAAAACAACACAATATCTCATAAAGACATTATAAATGGAGGAACACTAGTTTTCGAGATGAGTAATCTACCTAACATAACACAATAGTTACTACATTAAGAATGTCATAAAAAAACCAAATCCTACTTCCTGAGGGAGGAAGTAGGATTTTGGCCCCTAACTAAACTAACCGATTATTTCTTTTTCGCTTAATAAGAAATAATTCTATTGTTAAAATGACACCATTTTTAAGTTTATGCTATTAACCAATTCTCTATGAAAGTTTTGATGTCATTTGTTTTATATACGCATCAAAAACAATTTTGGATTATTTAATATTAAAAAAATTAAAGTTTTTTTGCCTCCTCCCAAAAAATATCCATTTCTGCAAGAGTCATATCCTTTAAATCCTTATTCATTTCTTTTGCTTTGGCTTCAAGATATTGAAAGCGTTTAGAGAATTTTTTATTAGTACGCTCTAAAGCATTCTCTGGATTTATTTTTAAAAAGCGGGCATAATTTACCATAGAAAATAAAACATCGCCAAATTCATCTTCTATAGCATCTGTATCTCCCTTTGCAACTTCTGTTTTAAATTCTTTTAACTCCTCCTCTACTTTCTCCCATACTTGCTCTGGTTGTTCCCAATCGAAACCTACGCCTGCAACTTTATCTTGTATTCTATTTGCTTTTACTAAAGCTGGTAAACTTTTGGGCACACCTTCTAACACACTAGTTTTTCCTTCTTTTAATTTTAATTGTTCCCAATTACGTTTTACATCTTCTTCATCTGTTACTTTTACATCTCCATAAATGTGTGGATGTCTATGTATTAGTTTTTCGCAAATACTATTACAAACATCGGCTATATCAAAACTATTAGTTTCGCTACCTATTTTTGCATAAAACACTAGGTGCAGCATTAAATCTCCAACTTCTTTTTTAACCTCATCTAAATCGTTATCTAAAATAGCATCACCAAGTTCGTATGTTTCTTCTATGGTTAAATGGCGTAACGTTTCCATAGTTTGCTTTTTATCCCATGGGCATTGCGCTCTTAACTCGTCCATAATAGTTAATAAACGATCGAAGGCTTTTAATTGGTCTGCTCTACTATTCATTGTATCTAATTATTTTAGCAAAAATACTACTTACTATAAAGTTTTCTAAAGAAACGAGCCTATTAAAATTAAGATTTTAATAGGCTCGTATGTAAATTTATGTCTAAGGTTTTATCCTCTATTGCGGTCCATCTGGATCATGCATTCCATCGTCATTTCCTGGCAGGCAATTTTGATCTTGAAATTCTATTACCGTTGAGTTTGATCCTAAATCATACCCAATTCTATTTCTAGAACCACAATTACGAACTGGATCTGACCATTCTGACCATTCGCCCCATATAATTCCATTTTGAAGTTTTAAAGTTGTAATCTCTAAGGATTCAATTTCTGGTTTTACAGTATCTACAGTTGTAAAACTACATAATAGCACAAGGGCAGGGACAATGAATAATTTTTTCATGTTTAATATATTTTTATTGCTGTGCTAAAGAGAATAAAAAGTAGTCTAAGATAGAAAAAACATTTAGCAATAATACAATTTAGCATAAAAAAAATCCAGATTTATTAATAAATCTGGATTTTTTTTATGCTATTCCTTAAAATCTTATTCTTCTTCGTCTGAAGTAACAACTTCTTCTTCAAGATTTAATAAATTATTTTTCTGTAGCATATTATACCATTGTACTACTTTTTTAATATCGCTAGCATAAACTCTATCTTCATCATAATCTGGTAATACTTCAAAAAAGTATTCTTCTAGTTTATCTTTACCATCTTTATGACTAATGCTTGTTTGCGCTCCGTTTTCTTTAGCTTCTATTTTTTTAAACACCTCTCTTAAAGGCACTTCTTCTGTTAAAGTATAAATAGCTATTTCACTTAAAATACTAACGTTTTGTTGTATTCCTACCGAAATCTTACGATTGTCTATTAGTGATTCCGCAATAAAACCTCCACGTGTTTGTGTTACTAATTGGTATAATCCTGGCTTTCCTGCTATTGCTAATATTTTATCTAATCCCATATTTATTCTTTTTTAAGGATGGCAAATATCTAGTGTTCGCTCCTTTTAAACAAATTTTATCGTTTCTTTTTTTGATTTGGAAAACGCATTCTATAATCTATCCCTACTTTTCCTTTAGAAATATTGGCTAGTTTACCTTTTATTAAACGTTTTTTTAATGCCGACAGTTTATCTGTAAACAACACACCTTCAATATGGTCGTACTCGTGTTGCACTATTCTTGCTGCTATTCCTGTTAACTCTATCGTGTGTTTTTTAAAATCTAAATCGTAATATTCAATTTTTACATTTGGTTTTCTAAACACATCTTCTCTTACATCTGGAATACTTAAACAACCTTCGTTAAATGCCCACTCTTCTCCTGTTTCTTCTAAAATTACAGGGTTTATAAAAGTATGTTTAAAGTTATTTAAGTAATCGCGTTCTTCCTGGCTTAACTCTTTATCTTCTGCAAATGGAGAAGCATCTACAACAAATAAACGAATAGATAATCCTATTTGCGGTGCAGCAATTCCTAAACCGTATGCGCCATACATGGTTTCGTGCATATTGTCTACTAATTCTTTTAAATTAGGATATTCTGCTGTTATTTCCGTTGCTTTTTTCTTTAAAACAGGATCGCCATAAGCGACTATTGGTAATATCATTACATTAAAATTTATCTATTATACAGGTAACTTTGCAATATTATTGTGGCACTAATTTCGTCTACTAATGCTTTATTTTGTCTCTGCTTCTTTTTTAATCCGCTACTTATCATGGTTTGCATTGCCATTTTAGAGGTAAACCGTTCGTCTACTCTTTTAATGGGAATTTGCGGAAAAAAAGTTCGTAACTGACTTATAAAAGGCGCTATTAAAGCTTCGCTTTCGCTAGCTTCGTTATTCATTTGTTTAGGTTCCCCAATTAAAAATAACTCTACCTCCTCTTTATTGGTGTACGTTTTTAAAAACTCTAATAACTCCTTAGTAGGCACAGTTGTTAGTCCAGAAGCAATAATTTGCATATCGTCTGTTACCGCCAAACCGGTTCTTACCTTACCATAATCTATTGCTAGAATTTGAGCCATTATTAATTTTTGTGCAAATTTAAGGTTTAATTAGTACATAATAAATATTATGCCAAATTATAAATTGAAACTATATTTGCGTCAAGGATAGCGCAATTTGTTAAAGCTCTTTTTTGTACTTGGTTTGATATAACGGTTTAATGTAAAATATATTCTATAAAATAAATATAGCTTTGTTTTTTTATGAAACTGTTACAATTAAAAAAGTAAGCTGCAATAGCCTAACCTTTAGGGCATACCCCTAGAAGTAAAATTATACGATTTTTAACCTGCGTAAGGGATAATAAATAAAATTGAAATGAACGATTTACAACAAATTATTGAAAATGCCTGGAATGACAGAGCATTGTTAAACAACGACGAAACGACTACTGCTATTAGAAAAGTAGTGAGTTTATTGGACGAAGGTAAACTTCGTGTAGCTGAGCCTACTGCAAATGGCTGGCAAGTTAATGAGTGGGTAAAAAAAGCTGTGGTTTTATATTTTCCTATTCAAAAAATGGAAACGCTTGAGGTTGGTATTTTTGAGTTTCATGATAAAATTCCTTTAAAAACGGGTTATAAAGAAAAAGGGATTCGTGTTGTGCCTCATGCTGTGGCTAGACATGGGGCTTATATTTCGGCTGGTACTATTTTAATGCCTAGCTATGTTAATATTGGTGCTTATGTAGATGAAGGGACTATGGTAGATACTTGGGCTACTGTTGGTAGTTGTGCACAAATTGGAAAAAATGTGCATTTATCTGGTGGTGTTGGTATTGGTGGTGTTTTAGAGCCTTTACAGGCTGCTCCTGTTATTATTGAAGATAATGCGTTTATAGGGTCGCGTTGTATTGTTGTGGAAGGTGTGCATGTAGAAACAGAAGCGGTTTTAGGTGCTAATGTGGTTTTAACGGCTTCTACTAAAATTATTGATGTTACTGGTGACAAACCTGTAGAAATGAAAGGTCGCGTGCCTGCTCGTTCTGTAGTAATTCCTGGTAGCTATACAAAATCTTTCCCAGCGGGCGATTATAATGTACCTTGTGCTTTAATTATTGGTAAGCGTAAAGAGAGTACTAATAAAAAGACCTCTTTAAATGATGCGTTGCGTGAGCATAATGTAGCCGTTTAGTGTTTAGTCTTACGCTGTATCAAACTATGTAGGAGATAAAATATAAGCTCCAAGTTTTAAAGTTTTTCTTTAATCTTGGAGCTTTTTTTTATAGAGTTCGCAATTATACTCAGTTTACCAATACTATAATTTCTTGCAGGTTATTCGTAAACCTATTTTTTCTTCTTCAAATACTTCCTTTTAAAACGTTTCTTTCTGTTAATCTTTAATTTAAATTGTCTTGAAGAGTCTAATAGTAAATTATAAACAGTCTCAAAAGATTCTCCACTTAAATTGGCATACTCTTTAGCTATAATTCTAATCATTTTTTTAGAGAGCCATAATCGCTTAAGGTTATCCATACGTTTTGATAAACTCATGGTTTCAAAACGCATTCTATTTAAATCTATTAAATAAAAATCATACCCGTTGCCCTTTTTTACAATTAGTGTATTACCGGGAGAATGGTCTAGAAAGATAATATTATTTTCGAGTAGTTCATAAGTAAAAGCAGTAAACTGTTT
>NZ_JBSHNS010000596.1:0-2648 GCF_053601635.1 Pontimicrobium sp. MEBiC01747 | reverse complement strand
GAATTGGGTTTTCGTTTTTAGCTAATCCTAATTCTTTATTTATAATTAATTGAATAGCCATTGCACGACGTACAGATTCTTCTGTTGGTGTTGTAATTGCTTCATCGTAAGCATTGGTATGCAACGAGTTACAGTTATCGTATATAGCGTATAATGCTTGTAAGGTTGTACGTATATCGTTAAAATCTATTTCCTGCGCATGTAAACTACGCCCAGAAGTTTGTATATGGTATTTAAGCATTTGCGCTCTGGCATTGGCTCCATATTTATGCTTTAAAGCTTTTGCCCATATTTTACGAGCAACTCTACCTATAACTGCATATTCTGGATCGATACCATTAGAGAAAAAGAACGATAAGTTTGGACCAAACTTATTAATGTCCATGCCTCTAGATAAATAATACTCTACATAGGTAAACCCATTAGAGAGTGTTAATGCTAATTGCGTGATTGGGTTAGCTCCTGCTTCTGCAATATGATATCCTGAGATAGATACAGAGTAGAAGTTACGTACATTATTATCTATAAAATATTCTTGTACATCTCCCATTAATCGTAAAGCAAATTCTGTAGAGAATATGCAGGTGTTTTGCGCTTGATCTTCTTTTAATATATCTGCTTGTACGGTTCCACGTACTTGCGCTATGGTTTTTGTTTTTATGTCTAAATAAACATCTTCTGGTAATACTTGGTCTCCTGTTACACCTAATAACATTAAACCTAAACCATCGTTACTTTCTGGTAATTCTCCGTTATATACTGGACGTTCTTTATTTTTATATAGTTTAGCTATTTTTGCTTCTACCTCTTTTTCTAGTCCGTTTTCTTTAATGTAAATTTCGCATTGTTGATCTATAGCGGCATTCATAAAGAACCCTAATAGCATTGGTGCTGGTCCATTTATCGTCATACTTACCGAGGTCATTACGTGTGCTAAATTAAATCCTGAATATAATTTTTTAGCATCGTCTAAGCAACAAATAGAAACTCCTGCATTTCCAATTTTACCATAAATATCTGGCCTATGGTCTGGATCGTTACCGTATAATGTAACACTATCGAATGCTGTAGAT
Organism: Pontimicrobium sp. MEBiC01747; assembly: GCF_053601635.1. NCBI lineage: Bacteria > Pseudomonadati > Bacteroidota > Flavobacteriia > Flavobacteriales > Flavobacteriaceae > Pontimicrobium > Pontimicrobium sp. MEBiC01747. Next base: position 1,575 of record NZ_JBSHNS010000596.1, on the reverse strand, counting down.
AATCGTTTTGCTGGTAATCCTGCACTTACATAATGGAAGCGTCTGTTTGTTCTTTCTGGCCCTCCTTCTCCTGCAAACATTCTTGCTGGATCTTCACCTGTACGTTTAAAAGGGTATAATCCTGATGTATACGGGAACTCTCCAGGTACATTTTCTTGTAGACACCATTTTAAGATATCTCCCCAAGCTTGGTACTTTGGTAATGCTACTTTTGGGATATCTAACTGAGATAATGATTTGGTGTGTGTTTCTATTTTTATTTCCTTATCTCTTACTTTAAAGGTATAGATAGGATTTTTATATTTGTTTACTTTCTCGTCCCAACCCATGATAACTTCCCAGTTATATGGATCTAGATTTAACTTTACGCGATCGAATTCTGCTACTAATAGTTTTACAAAGTCTTTATTTTCTTCTGTACTTTCATTTAGCGATTCTGAATTTATCCCTGCTTTATCTAAACTTGGTGTAGTTTCTAATACAGATTCTAATGTTTTATAGATTCCGTATAGTTTTTGCGCTACTTCTACTTGTGCATTAGCTGTTTTGTCGTACGCACGGTTATTTTCTGCAATTTCAGATAAGTATCTGGTTCTGCTTGGAGGAATTACAAAAATCTTTTCGCTCATTTCATCCGAAATATGAAAACTAGATTTTAACTGAGAATCTGCCTTTTCTACCAATTTATCCATAACCGCTTTGTAAAGCGTATTCATTCCTGGATCGTTAAATTGTGAGGCTATGGTTCCATAAATTGGCAACTCGTCTTGTGGTGTATCCCACAAATTATTGTTACGCATGTACTGTTTTTTTACATCGCGTAATGCGTCTAGCGACCCTCTTTTATCGAACTTGTTAATTGCTACTAAATCGGCAAAATCTAACATATCGATTTTCTCCAACTGCGTTGCTGCTCCAAACTCTGGTGTCATAACATATAATGCCACATCACTGTGCTCCATTATTTCTGTGTCTGACTGCCCAATTCCTGAGGTTTCTAAAATAATTAAATCGAATTCTGCAGCTTTTAAAACTTGCACGGCTTCATTTACATATTTAGATAAGGCTAAGTTAGATTGTCGTGTTGCCAAACTACGCATATACACTCTAGGGGAGTTAATAGCATTCATACGAATACGGTCTCCTAATAATGCGCCTCCGGTTTTACGTTTTGAAGGGTCTACAGATACTAATCCTATAGTTTTTTCTGGAAAATCTATTAAAAAACGACGTACTAACTCGTCTACTAAAGACGACTTCCCTGCTCCTCCTGTTCCTGTAATTCCTAAAACTGGGGTTTTTGAGTCTGCATTTTTAATATGTATTTTATCTAAGGCATCTTTGGCCACTTCTGGGAAGTTTTCTGCTGAAGATATTACTCTTGCTATAGCTTTTGGGTTTTTCTCTGATAAATGCTCTACCTCTCCATTAAGTTTATCTCCAATGGCGAAATCAGATTTTTCTACTAAATCGTTAATCATACCTTGTAACCCCATTTCACGTCCATCGTCTGGCGAATATATTCGTGAAATACCATAATCCATTAAGTCTTTAATTTCTGAAGGTAAAATAACA
>NZ_JBSHNS010000595.1:0-11008 GCF_053601635.1 Pontimicrobium sp. MEBiC01747 | reverse complement strand
ATGTATGTTAAGTAATTTTTTAAATGTAGTACCATTAATTCTTTGATCGTATATAGCCCCATAATGGATTCGTAAAAGCTCTATATCTTTTTCAGTGATATTATTAGAATTATTATACTCCTTACTTAATAAACTATCTTTTCCAATATATTTGCTAAATTGAAAATGACCTAAACTTATAAAGAACATTTGTTTTAATTGCTTTAATAGTTTAGTTTCAGTGCTAGATTGCGAAGGATTTACAGATAGAATACCACTATAAAATTTGTTGTTATTATCTGTTAATAAATGATAAATAGCTCCAGTAGTTATAGATTCCTCTTTATCTATTTTTTTATTAAAAACATAGTCTTCTCCATAAGTATAAATTGTTTCAGAACTTGTTTTAATATAAAAATTAGCCTTTTCTATATTATTTGTGAATGTAATATTAAGGTTTTTAATTTCATGTTTATTTATACTTGAAAAAAACGTTTTAAAGGCTTTTCTTATGCTTTTTGGTAATTTAGGATCAAGATATACAACAATAGCCGTATTCCATTGTTTCAGTTCGTAAACTGTTTTTGATGTTTCTGTAGAATTACAAAATACAGCAAATTGATAAGTTTTAAAGATGTTTTTATAAGAATAAGCAGACGGGTTTAAATAGTTAATATCTTCTAATTCTGAAAAATTATAATTATCATACAAAGTATCATTACTTATAATAACTTGTTCTCTAACATTTTTAGAGCTATAAATTTGTTTAGAACTAAATAAACGTTTGTGTGGAACAATACTATCAAACTTATTTTGAGCCAATAATGAGTTGATAAAAATAATAAAAACTAAAAGAGTTAATAATCTATTCATAAATTACACCTGTAAAACCCCCATATTAAATGGTTTTTCAATTGGGGCATGGTTAGCAGCCTCAATACCCATACTAATCCATTTACGAGTATCTAAAGGATCTATAATGGCGTCAGTCCATATTCTTGCAGCTGCGTAATATGGAGAAACTTGGTTATCGTAACGCGATTTTATTTTATTAAATAACTCTTCTTCTTTTTCTTTGGTAAACTTTTCACCTTGTTTTTCTAAAGAAGCTTTTTCTATTTGTAATAATACCTTAGCAGCACTATTACCACTCATAACAGCCAATTCAGCACTAGGCCAAGCAGCAATTAATCTAGGATCGTATGCTTTACCACACATGGCATAATTACCAGCACCATAACTATTACCAATAACAATTGTAAATTTTGGTACAACACTATTACTTACAGCATTTACCATTTTAGCACCATCTTTTATAATACCACCATGTTCACTTTTACTACCAACCATAAAACCAGTAACATCTTGTAAAAACACTAGAGGTATTTTCTTTTGATTGCAATTGGCAATAAAACGAGTGGCTTTATCTGCGCTATCATTATAAATAACACCTCCAAATTGCATTTCTCCTTTTTTAGTTTTCACTAATTTTCTCTGGTTAGCGACTATACCAACAGCCCAACCATCTATTCTAGCATAAGTTGTAATAATGGTTTGCCCGTAGCCTGCTTTATACTCATCATATTCTCCATTATCTACTAAACGTTTAATAATTTCAAACATATCGTACTGGTCTGCTCTAGATTTAGGCAAAATACCATAAATATCTTCAGGATTATCTTTAGGTTTCTTTGCTTCAACTCTATTATATCCAGCTTTATCAAAATCACCTATTTTATCCACAATACGTTTAATTGTATCCAAAGCATCATGATCGTCTTTAGCTTTATAATCTGTAACACCAGAAATTTCACAATGTGTTGTTGCTCCACCTAAAGTTTCATTATCTATACTTTCTCCAATAGCAGCTTTTACTAAATAACTACCTGCAAGGAATATACTACCAGTTTTATCTACAATAAGCGCTTCATCACTCATAATTGGTAAATAAGCTCCACCAGCTACACAACTTCCCATAACAGCAGCAATTTGAGTAATACCCATACTACTCATAACGGCATTGTTTCTAAAAATACGACCAAAATGTTCTTTATCTGGGAAAATCTCATCCTGCATAGGTAAATAAACACCAGCACTATCTACTAAATATATAATAGGAAGTTTATTTTCTATAGCAATTTCTTGAGCACGTAAATTTTTCTTTCCAGTAATAGGAAACCAAGCACCAGCTTTAACAGTAGCATCATTTGCAACAACTATACATTGTTTGCCTTTTACATACCCTATTTTTACAACAACTCCACCAGAAGGGCAACCACCATGTTCTTTGTACATGTCTTCACCAGCAAAAGCACCAATCTCTATGCTCTTAGACTTTTTATCTAATAGATAATCTATACGTTCACGAGCAGTTAACTTACCCTTAGCATGATGTTTCTCAATACGTTTTTCTCCACCACCAAGTTTTACTTTGGCTAAACGTCTTTTTAAATTAGACAATAGTAATTTATTGTGATCTTCGTTTTTATTGAAGTTGATGTCCATATTAAATTTTTATTTGCCACGAATTTACAAAACCCAAACATGTATTAAAAGCGAATACTTATTAAAATAAATTACAGGGTAATATTTTCCTAGGTATATATTAATATTTATTACTACATTTGCATAATAAAATCAACAAAAATGAAAAGAGATAAAATTATTTATTATACAGCAACAGGACTACTAACATTGTTAATGTTATTTTCTGTAAGCATGTATTTTTTTAATCATGATGATGTTTCGCAGATGTTTAGCAACTTTGGGTACCCAACTTATATTATTTATCCATATGCTGTTGCTAAATTACTTGGTCTATTTGCAATTTGGAATCCAAACTTTAAAATCATAAAAGAATGGGCCTATGCTGGTTTCTTTTTTGCTTTTATTTTGGCTTTCTTTGCGCATTACATGATTGGAGATGGAGAACAAACGGGGGCATTAGTAGCCTTAATACTATTAATAGTATCCTATATTTTTAATAAAAAAACTAATAAGTAAAAATGAAAAAAATTATAACCTTCGCAGGAAGTAACAGTAAACAATCTATAAACAAACAGTTGGCTGAGTATACCGCTAATCAAATTAAAGATGTTAATGTTGAGGTATTAGACCTTAATGATTATGAATTACCTATTTATAGCATTGATTATGAAATGCAACATGGTATTCCAGATAACGCTAAAGTATTTTTAGATAAAATAAAATCTTCAGATGGTATTGTTTTATCATTAGCAGAACATAATGGAGCCTATGCTTCCGTATTTAAAAATATTTTTGATTGGATGTCTCGTATAGATGGAAAATTATGGAACAATATACCTATGTTATTAATGGCTACATCACCCGGTGGAAGAGGAGGAGCAACCGTTTTAGACATAGCAAAAGGTAGATTCCCTTATATGGGAGGAAACATAATAGCAGATTTTTCTTTACCATCATTTAATGATAATTTTTCAGAAAATGGTATTTTAGATAAAAACCTAAATGAAGATTTAATTGTGAAAATTGAAAAATTTAAAAAAGCAATTTAAATGGGAGATTTGTCTAAAGATATTAATTCGAGCTTTCCAAATAATAAAGTAAAAGCGTTATTAAATGTAATTTATACTGCAAATTGGATAAATAATAAGCAAAATGCCTATTTTAGACCTTTTGGAATCTCTCCCCAACAATTTAATATTTTAAGAATTTTAAAAGGTGCAAAAAAACCAATAAAAGTACAAACTATTAAAGAACGTATGCTAGAACGTTCTCCAAATGCCACAAGATTAATGGATAAACTATGCGATAAACAGTTAATAGAACGTTTACCTTGTGCAGAGGATAGAAGAGTAGTTTACATAAGTATAACAGATAAAGGATTAATGTTATTAGATGACATTTCTAAAGACTATAAAAAAGATTTACTAGAAAATCTATCTGAGGAAGAAGCCCAACAATTAAGTAATCTGCTAGATAAAATGCGTTAAAGCATTTTTTTAAATAATTATTTTCCATGGAAAATAAAAAACAAAACACACAAATGAAATTAAATACAATAAAAACTGTAGGAAGAAGTGATTTCGTTAATATGGGACCTATTAAATTAAGACAACCCATACCTACTAACACTATAGAGAATATAGATCCCTTTTTATTATTACACCATTATGGACCTTACGACATAAATGAAAAAAATAACCCTTTCGATTTGGGGCCACATCCACACCGAGGCTTTGAACCAATTACTTTTTTACTTCAAGGGGAACAATTGCATAGAGACTCTTTAGGTAATGAAAGTGTTGTAAAAGCAGGAGATGTACAATGGTCTACAGCAGGAAGAGGAATAATACACTCAGAAGGCCCAACAAAATCATTTGTAAAACAAGGCGGTGTATTAGAGGGTATACAATTATGGTTAAACTTACCATCAGAAAAAAAAATGATCCCAGCAGCATACCAACATATTGAGGGCGATAGCTTTAATACAGTTAAATCTGAAGATAAAAAAATAACAATTCAAGTTATAGCTGGAGAGTTAAATGGAATTTATGGTAAAATTAAAACACAAACTCCAGTAAATGTATATATGATTTCTGCAGAAAAAGATAGTAGCCATACTGTTGAGATTGCTAAAAATCATAATGCATTAATATACCTTATTGATGGGAATGTTAACATTAATAAAAACAATAAATTAATTAAAAACGATAATCAACTTATAGAATTTAATAATGATGGAGAAGGCTTTACCATAGATGTCTTAAAGAGAAGCAAGTTATTATTTTTATCAGGACAACCGTTTAATGAAAAAATAACCTCTTGGGGACCATATGTAATGAATACACAAACTGAGATTATGGAAGCTCTTAGAGATTATCAACAAGGAAAAATGGGCTTTTTAGAACGATAACTAATAAAGTAAGATATATAATGTACTTTTTTGTCTAAAAATGCGATATTTGCGATTACCTAAATAAAATAATAGATTTAAAATAATTAAAGATGGCGATGAATAAGAATACAGTGTTAGCTTGGGCTACCACTATAATGATAATTGTTGGATTAGCATTAATTGCATTAGGTGCTTTTAGATACGATGATGTTGCTGGATGGGGATTTGCATCAGTAGGTATTGGTTTTTTTGCAATAGCATGGGTGTTTAATGCTTTAAAAGGAAGAGTTTAATTATTAATTTTAGACTAAACGTAAAATTTACATTACAATAAAATAACCAATAAAGATATGTCTGACGATAAAAAAATAATCTTCTCAATGGCAGGTCTAACCAAGACCTTTCCTGGAGCTAATACACCAGTATTAAAAAATATATACCTAAGCTTCTTTTATGGAGCAAAAATTGGAATCCTTGGACTTAATGGATCTGGTAAATCTACCTTACTTAAAATTATAGCAGGAGTAGATAAAAATTATCAAGGAGACGTAACATTTTTACAAGACTACTCTGTTGGTTATTTAGAGCAAGAACCACAACTAGATGAAAATAAAACAGTATTAGAAGTTGTAAAAGAAGGAGCAGCAGAAATTGTTGCGATTTTAGACGAGTATAATAAAATTAACGACATGTTTGGCTTAGAAGAAGTCTATAGTGATGCAGATAAAATGCAAAAACTTATGGACAGGCAAGCAGTTTTACAAGATGAAATAGATGCAGCAAATGCTTGGGAGCTTGATACTAAGTTAGAAATAGCAATGGATGCACTGCGTACACCAGAAGGCGATAAAAAAATAGGAGTACTTTCTGGAGGAGAACGTCGTAGAGTAGCACTATGTCGTTTATTATTAAAAGAACCAGACGTATTACTATTAGATGAGCCTACCAACCACTTAGATGCCGAATCTGTACATTGGTTAGAGCAGCATTTAGCGCAATACAAAGGAACAGTAATAGCTGTAACGCACGATAGATATTTTTTAGATAACGTAGCAGGTTGGATTCTAGAATTAGATAGAGGAGAAGGCATCCCATGGAAAGGAAATTATTCTTCATGGTTAGACCAAAAATCTAAACGATTAGCACAAGAAAATAAATCGGCATCTAAACGTCAAAAAACATTAGAACGAGAGTTAGAATGGGTACGTCAAGGCGCTAAAGGACGTCAAACAAAACAAAAAGCGCGTTTGAAGAATTATGATAAATTAATGAGTCAAGACCAAAAACAGTTGGACGAGAAACTTGAAATTTATATACCAAATGGGCCACGTTTAGGAACAAACGTAATTGATGCTTCAGGGATTAGTAAAGCCTATGGAGACAAATTATTATACGAAGACCTAAACTTTAGTTTACCACAAGCAGGAATAGTTGGAATTATTGGGCCAAATGGAGCAGGTAAAACAACTATTTTTAGAATGATAATGGGTGAAGAAACAGCAGACAAAGGTACTTTTACTGTTGGTGAAACTGCTCAAATTGCTTATGTAGATCAGTCACATGTTAATATAGACCCAGAAAAGACAATATGGCAAAACTTTAGTGATGAGCAAGATTTAGTCATGATGGGGGGAAGACAAGTAAACTCTAGAGCTTATTTAAGCAGATTCAATTTTAGTGGAAGCGAACAAAATAAAAAAGTAAAACTACTATCGGGAGGAGAACGTAACCGTTTGCATTTGGCAATGACCTTAAAAGAAGAAGGAAATGTTTTACTTTTGGATGAGCCAACAAATGATTTAGATGTTAATACACTTCGAGCTCTTGAAGAAGGATTAGAAAATTTTGCTGGATGTGCAGTGGTTATTAGTCACGATCGTTGGTTCTTAGATAGAATATGTACACATATTTTAGCGTTTGAAGGTGACTCTCAAGTATACTTCTTTGAAGGTGGCTTTAGTGAATATGAAGAAAACAAGAAGAAACGATTAGGAGGAGACTTAATGCCTAAACGAATTAAATATAAAAAACTAGTACGCTAGTTTTTTATATTTTTTCACATAATATAAAAGCACCTATTATTTAATAGGTGCTTTTTTTATGAGTTATTTTTCTAATTTTTTTCTCTCTTTTTCTAGTTTTAAAGCATTAACAATACTTTTTACAAGTAAAACTAGAACAGCTATTAAAGCTATAGAAAGTATTGTAACTAGTTTAGAAGATGTAAAATCTTCTAGAATAGAATTTAAGGTTAATAAATGGGGCATTTCTCGGTTATTTATGGTTAATAGCAAATTTACCTGTAACAAATATAAAAAAAATATTAATATAGCCGAATGATTTGCTATTAATTTAGATGTTTGTTTATCAGTGTTTTTTGTTTTTATTATATTGTAAGTAATAGACTAAGTGTATGTTTTAATGGTTTAAATGTGTTTCTCATTGAGGTAAATATTTTAAGAAGATTACAATAAATAATTTTAACTTAGCTATTTATAGGTTAAGTTAAAAATAGGAGTGTTTAAAAAACAAAAATTGTTAAGAAATCCAGTATTATTAGTTGGATATCCTTTATTTGTAATTACAGGTATTGGCTTTTTTATAATATTAGATTTTAAAGATTATATAAAGGAAGTTTTAGCGTTTGGAATACTAACCAGTCTTTTTTTTGTCATTACTTTATTAATTAAACAAGTAAAAAGACAAAACATTTGTATAAAAATCTCATATTTTATTTTAAGTCTACTTGCTATTTTAAAACTTAGTTTTTATATAAATTATGGGGTTAAAATAAGTGCATCAGCTTTTTATGTCATCTTTGAAACGAATGCTCCAGAGGCAACAGATTTCTTTTATCAATATCTTAATTATAAGATTATAGGTGTTATTATACTTTTTATTCTACCATTGTTTATTGTCTCTAAAATAACCCATTTAAATATATTTCATTCAGAAAGAAAAGAAACGTTCATAAAGAGTAAACCGTTAAAATATTTGTGCGTTATTTTCATGATGGGAGCAATAGTGTTATTACATTGGAAATTTAAAACAGAAAATCTCATAATAAATAGCTATTATAGTTATTTAGATTATAAAATGACTAAAGCTAACTTAAAAAAGAATTTAGCACAGACATATAGTAATTTTATAGAAGATGTGAATTCAAAAGATGAAGAGCAAACTTATATAATAATAATTGGAGAATCTACTTCAGCTTTGCATATGGAACTTTATGGTTATAGAAGAGAAACTAACCCCTTGCTATCTAACATAAAAGATGAATTAATAGTTTTTAATAATGTTATTACACCTCATGTACATACAATAACTGCATTAGACAAAATTTTAACTCAGTCAGATTATGAAAATTCATATAAAGAGCAAAATACTTCGATAGTACAATTAGCTAATGAAGCTGGATTTTCTACCTATTGGATATCTAACCAAAGACCAGTGGGCCTGCATGAAAGTATTCCTACTTTAATTGGGTCAGCGGCTAAACATACGCTTTTTTTAAATACACAAAACTCTAATGGCTCTATATTTGACGAAACAATATTGCCTAGTTTAAAAAATGCTCTTAAATCTAAAGAAAAAAAGAAGGTTATATTTTTACATTTAATAGGTACACATAGTGCTTATTCTAAACGCTATCCTGAAGCATTTAATTTTTTCAAAGAAAAAAATGTTCTTAATAAAAAATTATGTGGTAAGGAGAGTGCAATAATTAACGAATATGATAATGCCATTAGATATAATGACTTTATAGTATATTCGATTATTGAAAGCGCTAAAGCTATGGATATTAATGGTTATGTTCTTTATTTTTCAGACCATGGAGATGAAGTTTATGATACAATGAATTTAATGGGGCATAATGAATATCACGGCACGCAACCAATGTACGAAATTCCATTTTTATTATGGAGTTCGAAAAAGTATGCTAAATATAATGGTAAACTTAAAAATTTTAAAAGTTATACAAATAGAAAATATGTATTGGAAGATTTTATACATAGTTTTTCTGATTTAAGTGCTATACACTTTAAAGGTTACGATAGTACAAAAAGTATATTTAATAGAGCATTTAAAGAAAAACCAAGACTGATAAGAAATGGGAAAAACTATGATGAGAGGTAAAAAATATTTAAGAATAATAACTGTATTCTTAATTTTTAGTATAACCATCCTTGTTGTTTATTTATATAGCCCTTACAAAATTGAAGGTGTAGGTTATTATGATAAGATATGGGCACATAGAGTTAACTCTTTAGAAAAATTAAATAGTGCTTTAGATTATTTTGAGGGTGTAGAGTTAGACTTAATTTATAATGAAAAAAGTAATGTTTTAGATGTAAACCATACACCAGGTGAATCTATAGGATTAAATTTTGAAACATATTTAAATGCTATTCCTGCTAATACATACCCCTATTTATGGTTAGATATTAAAACGCTTAATAGAGACAATGCAGATTTAATTTTAAAACGATTAGTATATCTTTTTAAAGCAAAAAAATACCCATTAAAAAATGTACTAGTTGAAACTTTGCAACCGGAAGCGCTACCTGTATTCGAAAAACAAGGTTTTAAAACTAGCTATTATTTACCTCCAAAATTATATCTCAAAGAAGCTGATGATTTAAAAAATAGTATAGCAGAAATAAAAAGGGTAATTAAATCTCAACCAAATATTTCTATATCTACAGGCTATAGAAATTATCAAATAATTAAAACTCATTTCCCAAATCAAAATAAATATATATGGGCAATTAATAGAGTGGTTAATTATGCAGAATACACCGAAATCCGAAACATTTTAAAAGATAAAACTGTTAGTATAGTATTACTAAATTATAAAGCAATAAAAGGAAATCGTTAACGATATGTATTATTTACTTTTGTTAAAAATTGGAATGCGATACGATATAGTGTAACCATACCCAACACCAAAACTACCACTATCATAAGTTTTATTAAACCCAGGAATATATAAATTTTCAAAATTATCTGGCTTATCTTCTGAAATAAGCCCTTTTAACTGTGCATTAATACCAATAAATAAATTGTTTAATACCTCTGCCTTTATTCCAATAATAAGTTCAACCCAAATAGCGGAAAGTCCATTAAATTTTAAAGCCTCATTAGACGAAAATTGAGGTTGCCAATATTGGTCTGTAGTATATACGGTGTAGCTGTTACGTTGTTGTGAGAATGTACTAAAACCAGCTCTAAAACCAGCATATATCATATTTTCCATGTTTAACCAATTCTTGTACATGTTGTAGTCCATTCCTGCCTTAAAGTAACTACCAGAAGCGGTTGCGCTTAAAAAGTCGGTAGTCGTTGTTTTTTCTTCTGTACCTAACTCACCAGCAATAAACCAATCTTTTGTTAATCTATAATCTCCATTAATTTCAAAACCTTTGTAATCATCTTCTAAAAACGAACGAATTAACTTACTAGTATCTGTACCAAGACGTAAACCATATTTTTGTTTTATTTTTAAAGTATCGTTTTTAATCTCTGCATTACTAGTATCATTTTGTGCTCTAACAGTAACGCAAAGCAATAGTATAATTAAACTAGTGGCGTATGTTAAAGTGTGTCTCTGTCTCATTTTCTATAATTGTAATATCGTTTATAGCATCTATAATTTGTAACCAGTTGTCACTGTCGTTTTCAATGGTAATAGTAACATTTTTAAAAATGGTTTTGTAACCACAAGCTCTAGACACATAAACATCTTCTCTTGCGTATGCTATAGTTATAACATCTCTATTTACTAATTGAATGTCGTCGGTTTCATCATTAGGTGTTCCATTATCGTCAACCTCACCAAAATCTTTATAAAGTGCGAATTGTGTACTATCTTCTGTTGTTTTTAATGGTAGTATAACTTGGTTAGCAGTTACATTATTATAATCAGATAAAACACTTTCTGAGTCGTTGGCATCTTCAACTCTAAAGTTAAATACATTTTTAGAGTTATCTGCATTGGCAACATCTTTAAAATCAATAACCAATCGAGGTGTAGTAGGTGTATCTTCTGGGCATAAATCGTCTCTTTCACAACCCAAAACAAAAGTGAAGCCTATTAATAATGGGATTATAATTTTTTTCATTTTATAAATTTAACTGTAATGTTAC
>NZ_JBSHNS010000594.1:0-2947 GCF_053601635.1 Pontimicrobium sp. MEBiC01747 | reverse complement strand
ATATACAAGACGAAAAAAAATACAATAAATGGATTATAGCATTGTCTATAATTATTCCATTAGCAGTAGCACTTCTTTTTGGTATAAACCTTCGTAAATTAGGATTCAATGTAGAACCTTTAACATTTTTACCTCCAATTTATGCTACTATAAATGGATGTACTGCTATAGTACTGTTAATCGCTTTATGGGCTGTTAAGAATAAAAAAATAAAGCTGCACGAGAACTTAATGAAATTTGCAATAGGTTTATCTGTTACTTTTTTATTAATGTATATTGCTTACCACATGACTAGTGATTCTACTAAATTTGGAGGAGAAGGTGTTATACAATATGTTTACTATTTTATTTTAATAACACATATAGTATTATCAATAGCAGTAATACCATTTGTTTTAATAACTTACGTAAGAGCAATTACTCAAAATTTTGAACGTCATAAAAAGATAGCAAAAATAACATTTCCATTATGGCTATATGTTGCTATAACAGGTGTTATAGTGTACATAATGATTTCTCCATATTACATATAACTGTGAAAAAAACAATCATTCTTTCAATAGTATTGCTTTTAGTATTACTTCCTGTAGATGCACAATGCGCTATGTGTCGTGCTGTATTAGAAAACGAAGAAGGCCAAGGCGCAGCTAAAGGCATTAATAATGGTATAGTATACCTTATGTCTATACCTTACATATTAGTTTTTGGTTTAGGTTATTTTATATACAGACGCTACTTTAAAGCTAAATAACAGTTTAACTATTTTTTATTTAGAAGCAGTAAATAAATTATTTTAACAAATAATTCACAAATAACCTGTAACATTTTTTGTCCTTTGTAGTCTAATTGATAATTATATACACGCCACATGTTGAGCTGTATAGAATTACAATCAATCAAAAACTATCAATATGCTAAAAATAAACAAGCTTCATAAATCTTACCCAATAGGAGATTCTAGTCTGCATGTACTAAAAGGAATAGATCTTTCCGTAGAAAGTGGAGAAATGGTAGCTATTATGGGATCCTCTGGATCTGGAAAATCGACACTACTTAATATTATAGGAATGTTAGATGAGGCAGATGAAGGAGAATACATTCTTGATGGTGTGCCAATAATAAACTTAACAGAAAAGAAAGCAGCCATTTACAGAAATAAATTTTTAGGGTTTATTTTTCAATCCTTTAACCTTATTAATTATAAAAATGCACTAGACAATGTTGCATTACCATTATACTATCAAGGCTTAAAACGAAAAGAGCGTATAGAAAAAGGACTGTTCCATTTAGAAAAAGTAGGATTAAAGGATTGGGCAAATCACTTACCAAACGAATTATCTGGAGGGCAAAAACAACGTGTAGCTATAGCAAGAGCATTAGCAGCAAACCCTAAACTGTTATTAGCAGATGAACCTACAGGAGCACTAGATACCAAAACATCTCACGAAATAATGGAGTTTATCCAATCTTTAAACGATGAAGGTAAAACGATATTAATGGTAACCCATGAGGAAGATATTGCTAACATGTGTAAGCGTATAGTTAGACTAAGAGATGGCGTTATTATGGAAGATAAGTTTGTAGAACAAGTAAGAGCCTCTCAGTATGTTTGATAGAGACCTTTGGCGAGAAATATTTCAGAGTATAAATATGAACAGAACCAGAAGTTTACTATCTGGTTTCACTGTAGCATTTGCTATTTTGTTATTTGCCGTTCTCTTTGGTATAGCTAATGGATTAGGCAATACATTTGCAGAAGCATTTGTAGACGACGCCTCTAATTCTATTTTTGTTATGTCTGGGCGAACAACTAAGGCGCACAAGGGAATGCAAGCAGGAAGACGTATACAATTTAAAAACGAAGACTACGATTACTTAAAAAATGAGTTTGGAGACAAAGTACAATATATCACAGCCAGAATATATAAAAATGTCAATGCCTCTTTTAGAAACGAAAAAAGTACCTATAACGTAAGAGCATGTCACCCAGACCATCAATATCTTGAAAATACATTGATGGCCGAAGGACGTTTTATAAACCAATTAGACTTAGATAATAAAACAAAAGTAATTGTTATTGGACGCTTAGTTGAGGAAGATTTATTTCAAAAAACGACAGCTCTAGGAAAATATGTAAACTTAAATGATATTCAATATAAAGTAGTAGGTGTTTTTGAAGATGAAGGAGGAGATAATGAGGAGCGTATGATATATATGCCAATTACTACAGCCCAGCAAGTCTATGGAAGTAATGATTATATAGATCAAATAAATTTGACATATAATCCAAAAATGAATAATGACCAAGCTTTAGCCTTTGGAAGAACAATTACAAATAAGCTAAAAAATCGGTTCTCTGTAGCATCCAACGATCAAAGAGCAATAAGAATTCGTAATATGGCAGAAGCAAATAAAGGTGTAGAAACTATGACTTCTGGTTTGGGAATTTTAATACTAGTAATAGGCTTTGGTACATTAATAGCTGGGATTGTAGGAATAAGTAATATCATGATTTTTATTGTAAAAGAACGTACAAAAGAAATAGGCATTAGAAAAGCACTAGGCGCATCCCCAAAATCTATAGTATCGCTTATATTAATAGAGTCAGTACTAATAACAACAATTGCAGGTTATATAGGATTGCTAGCAGGAACAGGAATTTTAAATCTGGTAGCACCTAGTTTAGAAACCTACTTTATAAAAGACCCAAGCGTTAGCACATCACTTGTAGTTGGTGCCACTATCACATTAATTATAGCAGGAACTATTGCAGGTTATTTACCAGCAAAGAAAGCATCAAGAATTAAACCTATTGTAGCATTAAGAGACGATTAGACTATGAGATTTTTATTTGAAAGAGATACGTGGCAAGAAGTGTTCGATAGTTTGAGTAAAAACAAACTAAGATCTGCATTAACAATGGTTGGTGTTTGGTGGGGGATATTAC
>NZ_JBSHNS010000593.1:0-5797 GCF_053601635.1 Pontimicrobium sp. MEBiC01747 | reverse complement strand
TTATAACCTCTCTTTGAAAAGATAATTTCCAATCATTTTTATATTTAGACCAATCAGCTTTTTTTAGTAGTTTGCCTACTTGTTTATCTGTAATATGGCCTCCACTTAGAAAATAATCGCCATCAGGTTTTATAATTAATAAATGAAAGTTAAACATTATTTTAAAGAATTTGTTTTTAAAAACACCATTATCTTTTACCCAATTAAAATTTTCATATTGGTCTAAAACATTTTGTTCAGCTTTATAAAGATATATAAGTTTTATATCGTATTTCTTTTCATTTTTTTCAATACATTTTTTATGTTTCTTTACCCATTTTTTTCTGTTTTCATTAAAAATAGATTCATTAAAAGTATGAAATACATTTTTAGTATTTTTTGCACTGGCTAAAGAATCTGGCAATACGGTTTTAGGTTTTTTTAAATGATTTAGATGTCTTCTGTTTACAGAATTAAAACTAAAAAGCGAGTCATAATATTTAATAACTAGAACTTCATTTTGTTTTAATTCTATATTCGAATTTCTTGTAATAACCCCTTTAATTTGGTTGTATTGGTTAGGGGTAAGTTTTCCAAATGCATATTTAATTAATACCTTATTAATAACTAAACTATCGGTTTTGTATTTTAAACATTTAGAAAGAATACGTTTGCATTTCCTAGAATAACTAATAGAGTCAATTTCATTTAAATTTTCATCAAGGTATAACTCTGTAATAGATTCTTGAGAAAACAGAAAAAAACAATTAAAAAGGAAAAGTAAAGTAAAAAGCGACTTAATAAATTTCATGAAATTAAAAGACTTTGAAACGAAACTACTAATTAAATATTAAAAAACGTAAATCAATTTCTTATTTTAGCACTAAAGTAAAAACCAATGATTAGTAAAGCACAATTTAATACAGAAATAGAGTTAATAATAAGTAATGCCATAAGAGAAGACGTAGGCGATGGAGACCATAGTTCTCTATCTTGTATTCCCGAATCTGCACAAGGAAAAGCAAAATTATTAGTTAAAGACGAAGGCATTATAGCTGGTGTTGAATTTGCAAAACAAGTTTTTAGTTATGTAGACCCAAACATGACGGTAGAAACATTAATAGAAGATGGCTCTAGAGTTAGCTACGGAGATATTGTATTTTATGTAGAAGGTGCATCGCAATCTATATTAAAAGCAGAGCGATTAGTACTTAATGCTATGCAACGTATGAGTGCTATAGCAACAAAAACAAGACGATTTGTAGATTTGTTAGAAGGTACAGGAACAAAAATATTAGACACCCGTAAAACAACACCAGGTATTCGCGCATTAGAAAAATGGGCGGTAAAAATTGGAGGAGGAGAGAATCATCGTTTTGCATTATACGATATGATTATGTTAAAAGATAACCATATAGATTTTGCTGGAGGAATAACTAAAGCAATAGATAAAACAAAGCACTATTTAAAAGAAACCAATCGCGATTTAAAAATTATAGTAGAAGCACGAGATTTAGACGAAATAAAAACCATTTTGCAAAGTGATGGCGTGTATAGAATTTTAATAGATAACTTTAATTACGAAGATACCAAAACAGCAGTAAAACTAATAGGAAACAAATGTTTAACAGAAAGCTCTGGAGGAATTAATGAGAAAACCGTTAGAGAATATGCACTATGCGGAGTAGATTATATTTCTAGTGGAGCCTTAACACATTCTGTATACAATATGGATTTAAGCTTAAAAGCAGTATAAGTAAATAAAAACAAATAAATAGTAACTAATTAGGTGTCGCAAAGCATAGAAGAACAACTTAAAAAAATTCCAGTAGTAAATATTTTGGTTAATCTACTCGGTAAAATAAAATTACCTGGTTTAGAGGGGTTATCATTATATAATTTGTTGGAGTTATATATTACAGGCATAGTAAAAGGAGCTTTGGGGTCTAGAGCTAGTGCTATTGCATATAGTTTTTTCTTAGCGTTATTTCCATTTTTACTATTTGTTATTATTCTTATTCCGTATATTCCAATAGAAGGCTTTCAAACAGATTTTTTAAGCTTTTTAGAGTCGTTTTTACCACCAACAACAAGCGATTTTTTTCATGAAAACATTTTTAAAAACGTAGAAAGCTCTAATAGTAAAGACGGTTTAATCTCTTCAGTGTTTTTATTATCTATTTTTTTAATGGCTAATGGTATTAATGCTTTGTTTTCTGGATTCGAAAATTCGTATCACCAGCAATTAACACGAAACATAATACGGCAGTATTTATATGCTTTGGGCGTAGGATTAATACTTGTGTTTTTATTGATGCTTACAGTAGCCGGTTTAGGGTATTTTGAAATTTATGTTTTAGATAATTTAGAGACTCATGGCTATTTGCAAAAAAGACAAATAGATTTTTGGGCCATATTAGCTAAGTATATTTTCTTTATTATTATGGTGTATTTGGCAACAGCAACATTGTATTATTTTGGAACAAAAGAAGGCCGTAAATCTAGGTTTTTCTCCGTAGGAGCCATTTTTACAACGTTATTAATAATATTATCCTCTTACTTATTTGGAATTTATATAGAAAACTTCTCTAAGTATAATGAATTATACGGTTCTATAGGAGCACTTTTAATTCTCCTCTTTTACATATGGTTAAACTCTAACATTTTATTGTTAGGTTTTGAACTAAATATGTCATTAACACGTTTAAGAAAGAAAAACATAAAAGCAAATGATGAGTAAATTAATATTAGGAGTGTTTCTATTTATATCGATAACAACATCTGCACAAGATGTTTTCGGTAAATGGAAAACTATAGACGATAAAACAGGAGAAGCAAAATCTATTGTAGAAATTTATAAGCGAGATGGTCAAGCCTTTGGTAAAATTGTTCATATAATAGATCCATCTAAAAGGGAGGAATTATGTGCCAAATGTGAAGGAGATGCTAAAAATAAGCCAATTTTAGGGTTTGAACTGCTTAAAAACATGAAGAAAAGTGGAAAGTATTATAAAAATGGTACTATTTTTAATCCTGAAGATGGTAAAGAATACAAATGCAGGTTATTAGTAACAGACGATCCCAATGTACTTCAAGTTCGTGGATATATAGCTTTTTTTTATGCCACTCAATATTGGGAGCGAGTAGTGGAGTAAACATATTTAATAATAGACAAACCAAATAGAGGGAACTATTGTATCATTTTATAGATGTTATATTACCAATACCTTTAGAAAAACTATTTACATATAGTATAACTAAAGCAGAAGCAGACTTTTTAAAGGTAGGCATGCGTGTATCTATACCTTTCGGTAAATCTAAAATATATACAGGGTTAGTAGGAGCAATTCATACCCAAGCCCCTTTGGCTTACGAGGCTAAAGCCATTCACCAAATATTAGATGAATCTCCAATAGTAACTAAAAAACAGTTAGAGCTTTGGCAATGGATAGCTAAATATTATATGTGTAGCGTAGGTGAAATTATGCGAGCAGCATTACCCAATGCTTTTATTTTAGAAAGTGAAACACTAATAAGTAAAAACAGCCTAAAAGAAATAAATGATGCAGAATTAAAAGATGATGAGTTTTTAGTATACGAAGCATTACACTTTCAATCGGCATTAAAAATTCAGGAAATATCTAATATTTTAGATAAAAAAAATGTACTACCAGTAATTAAGCGCTTAATAGAAAAAGAAGCCATAACATTACAAGAAGAAATTTACGAAAAGTATAAACCTAAATACGTTAGGTACGTAAAATTAAATGCAAATTATACCTCTGAAGAGTCATTACAACAATTATTAGATGACTTAAGTAGAGCAGCTAAACAACGACAAGTTATAATGACACTGTTTTCTATTTCTGCAAAAACCAAAAAACCAATTAAAGTATCAGATTTAGTAGCAGAGAGTAAAACCTCTTCAGCAATAATAAAAGCATTAATAGATAAAGATATTTTAGAAGAATACCATATTCAAACCGATCGCGTACAATATTCTGGGGAGGACAATGAAAACTCAAAAGCATTAAACGAATACCAAACCGAAGCATTACAGCAAATACAAGAGACCTTTACAACACAAAATGTAACCCTGTTGCATGGTGTAACATCATCAGGAAAAACAGAAGTCTACGTTAAACTTATTGAAGCTATTTTAGAAAAAGGAGAGCAAATCTTGTATTTGCTACCAGAGATTGCTTTAACAACACAGTTAGTTAACAGGTTACAAAATTATTTTGGAGAACAAGTGGCAGTGTTTCATAGTAAATATTCGGTTCACGAACGTGTTGAGGTGTGGAATAATGTGTTGAACAATTCCGCAAAAGCGAAAATAATTTTGGGCGCAAGATCCTCAATCTTTTTACCATTTCATAAACTAGGATTAGTAATAGTAGATGAAGAGCACGAGCAATCCTTTAAACAATTTGATCCAGCACCGCGATATCATGCCAGAGATACAGCTATAGTATTAGCACATTTACATGGAGCAAAAACATTATTGGGGAGTGCAACGCCAAGTTTAGAAAGCTATTATAACGCTAAAGAAAATAAGTATGGTTTAGTTGAAATTACTAGACGTTACAATAATGTGCAATTACCAGACATAGAACTGGTAGATATAAAAGATAAGCACAAGCGAAAACTAATGAAAGGGCATTTTAGTGATAGAATGTTAGAAGAAATTGCCGAAACATTAGAAGAAGGCCACCAAGTTATCTTATTCCAAAACAGAAGAGGCTATTCTCCCATTGTAGAATGTAATACCTGTGGGCACTCACCACAATGTCCTAATTGCGATGTTAGTTTAACTTACCATCAATACCGTAACCAATTGCGTTGCCATTATTGTGGGCACACAAATGCCATGCTTCAAAAATGTATGGCTTGCGGTACGGCTAACCTAGACACCAAAGGATTTGGAACAGAACAAATAGAAGCCGAAGTAAAACAACTGTTTCCTAAGCATACCGTAGGACGTATGGATTTAGATACCACAAAAGGTAAATACGGCTACGAAAAAATAATAACTGCTTTAGAACAACAAGAAATAGATATTTTGGTAGGAACACAAATGCTAACCAAAGGTTTAGACTTTAGAAACGTAAAATTAGTTGGTATTATGAATGCCGACAATATGCTAAACTTTCCAGACTTTAGAGCACACGAACGTAGTTTTCAACTCATGTTACAAGTGTCGGGTAGGGCAGGGAGAACCGATAAAAGAGGGAAGGTATTAATACAAACCTATAACCCATATCATAAAATACTACAGCAAGTCTCTACCAATAATTATAAGGAGATGTTTAGTGAGCAATTGCAAGAACGCTATAATTTTAAATATCCGCCATTTTACCGCTTAATTAAAATAACCATAAAACACAAAGATTACGATCGTGTAAATATGGCTAGCGAATGGTTTGCAAAATCGTTACGACAAGTGTTTAAAGCAAATATTTTAGGACCAGAGTTTCCACCAGTATCTAGAATTAGAAATCAATACCATAAAAACATTCTAATAAAAATAGCACCAAAACAATCCTTAGCAAAAACTAAAGCAGCAATAGTAAAAATAAACACGAGCTTTAGTCTAGTAAAAGATTTTAGACCAGTACGTGTAATTATTAATGTAGACAATTATTAAGTTCAGTATTCAGTATTCAGTATTCAGTATTTAGTAAAAAAGTGATATAAAGTATAGAATATATTTTGCACTCCATTTTTTATGTTTTTATTTCTTAGAGGCTAGAGGCTAGAGGCTAGAGGCTAGAGGCTAGAGGCTAGAGGCTAGAGGCTAGAGGCTAGAGGCTAGAGG
>NZ_JBSHNS010000592.1:0-4063 GCF_053601635.1 Pontimicrobium sp. MEBiC01747 | reverse complement strand
CTATTTGGCATTGGACGCAATGCTACGTTTTCGTAATATCTATTGTATATATTATTTACTCTAAAATCTAGTTGATAATTAATTTTACCTTTAGTATTAAAAACATAACTTAAACCTAGATTACCTAGATCGTAAGTTGATAGTTTTTTTCTATCTATTTTAAATACTTCTCCATTAAATAAATGTTGGTAAAACATAGAAAATTGTTTGTAATTATAAGCTACAGATATGTTTCCTTTATGAAATGGTACGTATACCAATTGCTCTTTGGTTCTCGAATCTTCAGAAATAGTGTATGAGTAACGCCCAATTAAGTTAAAATGATGCTTTTTTAACTTATAATGCGAATTCAATTCTAATTCTGCCCCATAACTTTCTGTTTCTGCAATATTTATTGGGCTCCAGGTACCACTATTATTTGGGCGCCATTGTATTAAATCGGTGGTATTAATATAATACCCATTAATTTTTGCTGTAATTGTTTTAAAATGAATTTGCTGCCCAAAATCTAATTGGTAAGACGACTCTGGAACTAAATCTAAATTACCACCAGGCTGCCAATACAAATCATTAAATGTTGGCACTCTATAATTTTTAGAGCCATTTAATTGTAACGTATAATGCTTTGTTAATTGGTATGCAGCATCTACAGAAAATACAAATGGACTAGTAAAACCAGAAGTGAAATCTTTTCTAACATTTACACCATAACTTAATGCTTCTGTTGGTTTATGATTTAACAGTGCCGTTGCAGAAACTACCGTACGTTTAGGCTCACCAAAACTACTACCAGAACCTTTAAAACTATTAAAATCTACAATCGTTTTAAATTGAAGCGTATTAGAGATTCGATAATTAAAACTATGATTTATTAAATACGTATTTACTTTTCCGAAGGAATAATTGGGCTTATCCTTATTTTCAAAATAACGAAAAAGCTCCTGTAAATGCGCCACTTTAAGTTTCGAGGTATAACGATTAGAAACACGAGACCACTCTAACATGGTACGGTAATTTTCAT
Source organism: Pontimicrobium sp. MEBiC01747 (assembly GCF_053601635.1). NCBI lineage: Bacteria > Pseudomonadati > Bacteroidota > Flavobacteriia > Flavobacteriales > Flavobacteriaceae > Pontimicrobium > Pontimicrobium sp. MEBiC01747. The sequence goes on along the minus strand of NZ_JBSHNS010000592.1, from coordinate 3,042 downwards.
CATCGTACTTACTTCTTGAACGCGCAACTAAAGTGCCAGACAGGTTTCTTTCGCTTTTAAAACTTTGCTGATATAATTTAAGTACATCTTTATCTGAAATAAAATACCCCAGGTTTACATTAATATTAAAGTTATTAAACTGCCCATTGGTATTAACATCGTCTGTACCTAGAAAACGATAATCGTTCTCAGAATCTATATAACTCACCCCTAAATTACCCGAAAATCTATTATTCCCGTAAGAGGCTGTATAATTAGTTTGTCTGGTTTCGAAACTGCCATAAGAAAGATTTACTCTATTTTTAAAGTGTGAGTAAAACTCTAATTTATTATTTAAATGCACACTTCCGCCAATACTACCGCTTCCATATTGTACACTTCCACCACCACTTCTTATAGCAATAGAACTATAATTTGTAGTATTTATGGTATTAAAATCGGTCTGTCCATTAAGTTGTGAGTTAATATTTATACCATTCCAAATTACTGCCGTTTGCGATGCATTAGTTCCTCTAAACGATGGAGAAGAAATCATACCAAAACCGTTCTCTTTAAAATAAATATTAGAATTAAAAGATAATATTCTGGTTAACGACATTGGGTTTTTAGTTAAAACAGAGTCGTTAAGTGTTTCTATTTTTACACCAGCAGCATAGTTTTTAAGCTTACTATCACTAAGCACAACCTCATCTAATGTTTGTATAGAATCCGTTAGTGTTTGTGCATAACTGCAAAAACTAACTACTAAAAGCCCTAATATACTAAGTGTTTTTTTCATAAATCTTCAAGACTCTTTACCCGAAAGTCATTTTTAGATGTTAAATAATGGCAGGTCTCCTGACTCTCGTCTAATTATTTACCTTCCCGATTATAAAAACCAGTGGTTAGAAGTTTAATAATTAGCATCACCTTACGTGACTAAGATTACAGTTGCGGGAACAGTTCAAGAATTAATGAGTTTAAAACGTTTAATCTATTTTAGATTATAGATATTAAAAATTGTAAATCTAAAATCTTCAATTGTAAATCATTGCACTTGATTCCCTTTTAATCGATTTTATAATAATTATAAAGCCGAACCAAAATTCGCTGCAAAAGTAACCTTTTTGTTTTATCTTCTTTACAAAAGATTAAATAATATTACTTTTGAAACATAAAATCCATTACAATTGAAATATCTTATACCTCTTTTAGTCTGCATTACCATCCTTTCATGTAAGGAAAACAAAGGCATAGAACGCCAATTACCACCTTTAGAGTCTAATACTCCAAGCATTAATATTGCTAACGCTTACGCGGAAGGATTTTCCATAACAAGCAACGGCAATCATTCCATTTTAGAAATAAATGCACCATGGCCAGACTCTCAAGATAACTTTAAATATGTTTTAATCTCTGCCAAAGAAGCTTCGAAAACAACCTTTATGCGAGATCAATACGATGGTATTATTATTACACCTATAAAAAAAATAGTAATTACCTCAACAACGCATATTCCTGCATTAGAATTATTAGGTGTTGAAAACACTTTAGTCGGTTTTCCTGGAACCAACTACGTGTCTTCTAAAAAAACAAGAGCAAGGATAGATAGTGGAACTGTAAGAGAGTTAGGAAAAAACGAAGGCTTAAATACAGAAGTATTGTTAAGTTTACAACCTAATCTTGTGGTCGCTTTTGGAGTAGATGGAAAAAGTAAATCGTTAAAAACCATTAAAAATGCCAATATTCCTGTTATATATAATGGAGATTGGGTAGAAAAAACACCTCTAGCAAAAGCCGAGTGGATTAAATTCTTTGGCGCTTTATACAATAAAAGTGAAGAGGCAAATAACATTTTTAAACAAATAGAAACCGATTATTTAAATGCTAAAACATTAGCACAAAAAGCAACAAAACAACCTACAATTTTAAGTGGAGCCATGTATAAAGACACTTGGTATTTACCAAACGGCACAAGTGCAGAAGCTCAGTTTTTAAAAGACGCTAACACCAATTATTTATGGAGCGATACTAAAGGCAAAGGAAGTTTAACTTTAAATTTCGAAACCGTTTTTAGCAAGGCCAAATCGGCAGATTTATGGTTAAGTCCTTCTTATTATACAAGTATAGAAGCCTTAGAAAAAGCCAATACACATTACACAGAGTTTGACGCTTTTAAAGCAAAAAAAATATATACATTTTCTAATACAACTGGCGCTACAGGAGGTGTTACCTATTATGAGTTAGGTACTGCTAGACCCGACCTAGTTTTAAAAGATATTATAAAAATTTGTCATCCGGAGTTATTAAACGATTATACACCTGTATTTTTTAAACCTCTAAACTAAGTGATAAAAACACAATCTTATAGAATATATTTTGTACTCTTAATTGTAGTACTCTTCCTATTTAGCATTATAAATGTTAGCTTAGGTTCTGTAAATATCTCTTTTAGTGAGTGTTTTAATAGTTTTTTTGCAAACCCAGAACATTATACTAGTAACGAGTATATTTTTCAAAATTATAGATTACCCAAAGCCATAACAGCCATTTTAGTAGGTTCTGGGCTTGGCGTATCTGGATTATTAATGCAAACCCTGTTTCGTAATCCATTAGCTGGGCCTTTTGTTTTGGGTATTACCTCTGGTGCTAGTTTAGGAGTTGCCTTAGTTATTATGGGGTCTTCCCTATTAGGAGGCATTTTAACGACTATATTAATTTCTAAATGGAGTTTAGTTATCGCAGCAAGTTTAGGTAGTTTTTTAGTGCTTTTAACCGTATTAATAGTCTCCTCTAAAGTAAGAGACACTATGGCTATACTAATAATAGGGTTAATGTTTGGTAGTATAACTGCTGCAGTAGTAAGTGTACTCTCCTATTTTAGTTCGGCAGAAGATTTACAACAATACATATTTTGGGGCTTTGGTAGTTTAGGAGATTTACAATGGGATGAGTTAAAATTATTTGCCACCATATATGGATTAGGATTGTTATTTAGTATCGCCTCAATAAAAGCATTAAATACTTTATTACTGGGCGAAAATTACGCCAAAAGTTTAGGTC
>NZ_JBSHNS010000591.1:0-3568 GCF_053601635.1 Pontimicrobium sp. MEBiC01747 | reverse complement strand
AGCCTCTAGTGCGTTATAGCCTTGATCGAAACTATAAACTTGATCCATTAAAATATGCGCATCATTATAAATTTTTATGTAGGCTTCATACGGAATATTACAAGTACTTTTTATAGACACTTTATTGGGGAACTTCTTAGCAATAATCTTTAATGCCTCATCAATGATTTCACCTCCTTTTTTTATAGTATTACTTTTATTAATACCATGAAAAATAGTTATTTTCTCATTAATCTCTAATGGAGAATAAATAATAGTATCTGTATTTATAGGATTTGGAATCATCCCTAAATATTTTGGATGATTTAATAGCGGCAAATGGTAATCAATATCCGAAGCAATAACGCCATTTATATTATTAAAAATAAATGAGTGTAATTTATAATGAGAAGGACTTAAGTATTTAAGAACAAATTGATATTCTTTAGTCAAACCCATTTCATGATAAGGAGTCATAATAGAATATCTAATTTTTTTATCATAAGCATATTTTACACTACTATAATCTGTGCCACAGGATAACAGAAAAAGTTTTTTATTTTGTTTTAAAACAGCTTTTAAAAAACGAATTTCTAACTTAGTACTCGTGTTAACAACCTTTTCATTAATTAATTGTACAACATCGAAGTCTTTTAATTTAGGAAGAGTAGCTTTAAAATTACAGTAGTTTTCTAATTCATGTAAGTTAATACCAGTAAATTTTAAAATTAGTTTACTTAAAACCTTTAGAGCGCTATATTTTAAGACTTTAGATTTAATCTTAATATCTGCTGGGTAATCTTTAAAACCATCGCCAGTACTAATAAGAGTTACCTCGTGTCCTAGTTGTATTAATCCTTCTTTTAATGAATTATGTAACCTACTATACTCTCCTATTAATAAAATCTTCATTCACTATATTTGTTGGAAATATTAAATAAGTTTGCTAAAAATAACCAATGCAAAGTAATAATAAAAAAAAGATATGTATTGTAGTGTCTTCATTAGGAAGAGGAGGAGCCCAAAAAGCATCGGCAACACTGTCTAAAATGTTACACGCTATTGGTTATAAAGTGCATATAGTTAGTGTTTTAAATCAAGTAGAGTACGATTATAAAGGCACGCTGTTTAATCTAGGAGAACTAAAAGATAAAAAAGACACTTTTTTAGGCAGGTTAGATAGACTTCGTAAATTTAAAACGTATTTAAAAAAGCATCAATTCGATTGTATAATAGACAATAGAGCGCGAGTGTCTGCATATAGAGCGTTTTTAGTAAGTAAATTTATTTATAAAAACTGCCCTGTAGTTTATGTTATTCATAACTATAAAACAAGTCATGCCTTTTCTCGTTACAATTGGTTAAGTAAATTGCTCTATAAAAATGAAAATATGGTTGCGGTCTCTAATGAAGCAGCAACTAAATTTAAAAAGAAATTTAGTTTAAAAAGAGTGACAACAATTTACAATGCTTTCGATGATAGTAATGTTAATAAAGAAGATAAAGGCGTAACACCGCAAGAATTAAACTTAGATAAATATATTATTTTCTTCGGAAGGATTAAAGATAAACACAAAAACTTAAAACTTTTATTAAACGCATATAAGGTATCAAAACTTTCTGCGTTAGACTATAAATTATTAATATTGGGAGACGGTGAAAATTTACAAGAAATTAAAGATTACACCGCACAATTAAATCTAAATACAGACGTTGTTTTTAAAAGTTATGTTGTTAATCCAGCTTATTTAGTCGAAAATGCCAGATATACAGTTTTAACAAGCAGGTATGAAGGGTTTCCTATGGTTTTAATAGAATCTCTGTCTTTAAAAACACCAGTAATTTCAGTAAACTGTAAGTCGGGGCCAAAGGAGGTAATTATTAATGAAGAAAATGGACTGTTAGTTGAAAATTATAATGCAAATGCTTTTGCAGAAGCCATGAATAGGTTAGTGCTAGATGATACACTATATCAAAAATGTAAGAATAATGCCAAACAGAGCATAGCACGGTTTTCAATGGAGCGTATAGCACAAAACTGGAAACAATATATAGAGCAACTATAAAGCAAAAAAAATAAAAATGTAAATGAAAAAAAATACAATCGATTCTACAACCGTTATAGAAATCCCAAGAATAGTAGACGAAGGAGGGAGAGGAAATCTATCTGTTATAGAAAAAGACTGTTTACCATTTAAAATAGAACGTGTTTATTATTTATACGATGTACCTATAGATGCTTATCGAGGAGGACATGCTCATAAAAACTTAAAACAATTTTTATTACCATTAAGTGGTAGTTTTGATGTTATTTTAAAAGATGGAAAAAATACTAAAACAGTAACACTTAATAAACCTAATAAAGGCCTATTAATAGTTCCTGGAATTTGGCGAGAGTTAGAGAATTTCTCTTCAGGAGCTGTGTGTTTAGTATTAGCTTCAGATGTTTATAAAGAAGACGATTATATTAGAGATTTTGAAGAATTTGTTGCTGCTAAAAAGTAGTCTAGATTAAAGAGAGTTTACTTTTTTTGAAGTATAACACATGTACGAAATTTTATAAAACTGTAAAACTCCAATTAAAGGTCTGTCACTTGTTAAATTTAAACACATAATTGGTTTTAATAGTTTATACAAACTACTAAAAAATGAAATTAAGTGGTAGCGTTTCAATTTAAGGTATAACAACAATAGGTCATTGCTGTGGGCTGTAATAGTATTAGAATTATATAAGTGAATTAAAGTTTCGGCAGCCTGTTCTTTTTTCTTTAAATAATCTTTACTTTTCTCAATACCTAAATGATAGACTTCATTATCTGTATGGAGTACTTTAATACAATGTTGTTTTAGTAAGGCTCCAAAATAATTATCGTAGCCATAACCTTTTCCATTCATTTTAGTATTAATGGTTTCAAAAATAGATTTTCGTATTAAATAATTAGCAGAAATAATAACTTTATATGGGTTATGGTTTCTTTTTACAGAAGAGACTTGTTCTTTTGTTTTTCCATATTTCCAACGTAAAACATAATTTTTTTTAGGCTTATCTTTATAATAAGCAAAGCCTCCAAAAATAACATCGTAACCTAGTTTTGTTTGCAATATATAATCATGAATAAAAGAGCTTTTTTTTGGAAGCACATCTGCATCAAGAAATAATAACCAACTGTATTGCGCTTTACTAGCTAAAAACTGTCTAGCACTCACACGCCCTACATTGAATTTATTAATTAAAACCTGAGTGTTTGTTAAGTTTAAACTGGTATTTATATGTGTAGTACTACCATCTTCAAGAATAATGATTTCAAAATCGACAAGACTAGCTTTTAGTTGCTTGTGTACAGTTTGTAACAGCGCACTTATGTCGTAATTATATGTGGGAATTAATACCGAAATCATACATGATATATCTTCAAAAGTACACCTTTTCTATATTCAATAATAACGTTTATGTCTTTTTTTAAAAATAATAGTCAGTATTGTTTGGCATTTCTTACAAAAATATTCATTGGAGCTTATATACCTTCATATTTTGAAGATAATTAAAGAGTAACTTATATGAAAAAAGAAAAAAAATAAGGTTTTGAAA
>NZ_JBSHNS010000590.1:0-4026 GCF_053601635.1 Pontimicrobium sp. MEBiC01747 | reverse complement strand
CTCCATAACCAAACGCAGGTGATCCTTGAAGTGTTTCGTTATCTTTTATATTTCTTCCTATTCCAGATTGTGCTTGTATACGTACACCATTGCCAATAACCAAGTGTCCTGCAATACCTACTTGTCCTCCAATTTGGCAATTTTCGCCAACTTTAGTAGACCCAGCTATTCCCGTTTGCGCAGCTATAACAGTGTTTTTTCCAATCTCTACGTTATGCGCTATTTGTATCTGGTTATCTAATTTTACTCCTTTTCGTATTACGGTAGACCCTAGTGTTGCTCTATCTATAGTCGTTGCTGCACCGATATCTACAAAGTCTTCTAGAATAACATTACCAATTTGTGGTATTTTTTTATACTCTCCATTATCTTGAGGCGCAAAACCAAAGCCGTCTGCTCCTATTATTGCTCCAGAATTTATAACGCAATATTTTCCTATAATAGATTCTGAGTAAATTTTTGCTCCAGAAAACACAATAGTGCCCTCACCTATTACTACATTATCGCCTATATAAACATTGGGAAATATCTTAACGTTATCCTCTATAACAACATTGTCTCCTATGTAAGAAAAGGCCCCGACATATACATCTTCACCCAGTTTTGAGGATTCCGATATTACCGATGGCTGTTCTACACCAAACTTATTTAGCTTTACTTTATTATAATACTCTAATAATTTTGAAAAGGATTGATAGGCGTCCTCTACTTTTATTAAAGTTGCTGTTAATTCTTGCTCTGGAATAAAATCCTTATTAACAATCACTATAGATGCCTGAGTGGTATATACATAAGGTGTATACTTAGGGTTTGCTAGAAAAGTTAATGCCCCTTCTTCTCCCTCTTCTATTTTTGATAATTTAGAAACTTCTATTTGCGAATTACCGACAACATCACCTTCTAAAATTCCTGCTATTTGTTCTGCTTTAAACTTCATTATCCGCAAAAATAGAAAAAATTATCACATTTTTTCTTTTGGGTAGCATATATAATATTTAGTTACTGGTTTTGACAGTGCTTTTAAATTTAATTGATCGGAAGCTTTTACTATATCTTCTGTTTTTCCGTTTTTATATAAAATCTTTATACCTTGCTTTTTTTGTTGGTATGCTTGATTTGTAACCGAACCGGTGAACACAAAGTAATCTGCTTCATCTTCAGAAATATTATACATTGCTATTAAAGCTTCTTGATGCTTTATAACTTGTTCTTTTTTAACTGGTTTTTTCTTGAGTTTAATTTTAAGAAGATTTCTATTTAATATCATTTCGCATAGATTTTTTAAAACAAAATCTTCATGAAATTGCCAAGTTTTCATTGCAGACACAATATCATAATCATCTAACTTTGAAAATACTTCTAAGCTTTCTGTATTAAAATCTTTTAAAGAAATCTCATTATTCAAAAAGTAAGACAACGCTTTACTAGCTTCTAAAATCACACCATTTTTGGTTAACTCTTTTGCACGTTTTAAAACTCTAATCACTAATTGTTCTCCAACTAAACTAGTTTTATGCAAATAGACTTGCCAATACATTAAACGCCTTGCTACCAAAAATTTCTCTACACTATAAATCCCTTTATATTCTATTACTAACTCATCGTTTTTTACATTTAGCATGGTTACTAAACGTTCGCTGTTAATATTTCCTTCGGCAACTCCAGTATAAAAACTATCTCTTTTTAAATAGTCTGACCTATCCATATCTAATTGACTTGAAATAAGCTGACACATAAACTTTCTATTATATTCCCCTTTAAATATTTTAATTGCTAATGTTAAATCGCCGTTAAATTCTTTATTTAATTGCTCCATAAAAAGCATGGAAATATACTCATGAGAAACCCCATTAACGATACTATGTTCCATAGCATGAGAAAATGGACCATGTCCTATATCATGCAATAAAATAGCTATATATAGTGCGTTTTCTTCTGCTTCTGAAATCTTAACCCCCTTAAAACGAAGGACATTAACTGCTTTTTGCATTAAATGCATACAACCAATAGCGTGCTGAAATCTTGTATGATGTGCTCCAGGATAAACGAGATAGGACAACCCCATTTGTGTTATACGACGCAACCTCTGAAAATATCTATGTTCGATTAAATCGAAAATTAAAGAGTTAGGGATTGTAATAAATCCGTAAATTGGATCGTTTAAAATCTTAAGTTTGTTAATTGTTTGCAAGCTTCTATAATTACTTATTAATAATATTTAAACAAATATACATGAACACTATCAATATTCTTTGGGTTGACGATGAAATAGATTTATTAAAGCCTCATATTCTTTTTCTTGAGAAGAAAAATTACAACGTTACAACTTGTAACAGTGGTACAGAAGCTTTAGAAATTTTAGATGAGAGCACATTTGATATTGTTTTTTTAGATGAAAATATGCCTGGTTTAACAGGTTTAGAAACTTTAAATGAAATAAAAGAAAAACAAGACACGCTTCCTGTAGTAATGATAACTAAAAGTGAAGAGGAATATATTATGGAAGAAGCTATTGGTAATAAAATAGCAGATTACTTGATTAAACCTGTAAATCCTAATCAAATTTTATTAAGTTTAAAAAGAAACTTAGACCATTCTCGACTTGTTTCTGAAAAAACAACATCCAACTACCAGCGTGAGTTTAGAAAAATTGCCATGGATTTATCTATGGTAAATTCTTATGAAGAATGGGTAGCACTTTATCAAAAATTAATCTATTGGGAAATACAGCTAGAAGATATTGAAGACATTGGAATGTTCGAGATATTAGAATCTCAAAAAAATGAAGCCAATATACAATTTGGTAAGTTTATAGATAAAGAATACCCAACTTGGTTTGAACCTAATACAGATGCTCCTACCTTATCTCATAACTTATTTAAAGATAAAATTGCCCCTCAGTTAAGTAAAGAACAACCAACACTTTTAGTTGTTATAGATAATTTGCGTTATGACCAATGGAAAGCTTTTGAACCTGCTGTTAACAACCATTATAAAAAAGAAACTGAAGAAGCTTTTTTTAGTATACTACCAACAGCAACACAATATGCTCGTAACGCCATATTTTCTGGGTTAATGCCTAGTGATATGGAAAAACTACACCCAGAGTATTGGAAAAACGATACAGATGAAGGAGGTAAAAACCTACATGAAGCAGATTTTCTAGAAGCTCAAATGAGACGCCTAGGGTTAACACACTTAAAGCATGAATACTATAAAATCACCAATTTAAAATCAGGAAAAAAGTTAGCAGATAACTTTAGAGGGTTAAAAAATAACGATTTAACTGTTGTTGTTTATAATTTTGTAGACATGCTATCTCATTCTAAAACAGAGATGGACGTTGTTAAAGAGCTAGCTTCAAATGATAAAGCTTACCGCTCATTAACTCAAAGTTGGTTTAAAAACTCGCCACTTTTAGAAATGATTCAACATGCACAACAATTAGGCTTTAAACTAATTTTAACTACAGATCACGGTACTATAAATGTAAAAAACCCATCGAAAGTAATAGGCGATAGAGATACTAGCTTGAATTTAAGATATAAAACAGGAAGAAGCTTAAGCTATGAGGATAAAGATGTCCTAGCCGCTAAAGATCCTAAAACAATACATTTGCCATCATTATCAATGAATAGCTCCTTCATTTTTGCAAAAAGTGATTTGTTTTTTGCCTACCCTAACAACTACAACCATTATGTAAGTTATTACAGAAACACATATCAACATGGAGGTGTGTCTTTAGAAGAAATGATAATTCCTTTTGTTGTTTTAAATCCTAAATAAAACCAAGAAAAGTTTTAAATTTGCTCATCAAAAATTATTAGAGTTTTGACAATAAATTACTCACTTGAAGCTATAGAGACTGTAGCAAAGCAAATTATACAATACACAACCTCCAAAGTCTTACTTTTTAATGGAGACATGGGGGTTGGTAAAACAACACTTATAAAAGAATTAGTGAGATTATTAGGCAGCGAAGATACCATTAGCAGCCCTACTTACTCATTAGTTAACGAATATAAA
>NZ_JBSHNS010000589.1:0-15204 GCF_053601635.1 Pontimicrobium sp. MEBiC01747 | reverse complement strand
GCAATGGAGCATATAACTAGAGAAGGCGTAAAAACGGTATCATGGTATCGAGGACCATTTGTGCCTAAACTATTACCCGCAATGTCAAAAAGTATAACGTTTTCTTCGGCAGACTCAGCATTACGATACGATAAAACAACTGGATTTTTCGATGTGTCTATTTCTGCTGCATGGCAATTAGGACGTACATTAGGGTTACAAAATCAAGAGTTTTCTAAAGCCATGTTAAACTGGCGTATCACCGAAAAACAAGAAGAAGTAGAAAAGAAACAAAAAGAAGAAGTAAGCGATATTGTAGGAAACAACAAGGCAATTCCACTAAAAAATAAAGTAATAAACTACCTAGGAGAATTGCATAATGTCGAAATAGAAACCCCAGAAAGAGAGTTGGTAGTTAAAGCAGAAAGCACTTCAAAAATTCCTAAAGAAGTAAAAAACTTTTTAAACTCACTCTACAAGTTAAAAGGCGTACCTTTTTCATATTTAGTACCTCATGAATTTTATTTAAAAAAAGACGATGAAAACTCAGGCACGTTATCCTTATTTTATGTAGACCCTAATTGGGTAGAAGCTTTACTAGATGGCGCCTTAAGTATAGGCCGAGTTAGTAATATAGATAATGTTTTAGACCGAGTTATGCGTGGCGAGTTTTTAGATGATTATGTACCGCAAACAATAGAAACACCAGAAGAAACAGACGATAATATAGAAGGAAGGCGTTTAAATACAACCGGCTTCTTATTACGATCAGATTTAGTTTCAGGATGGAGAGGTGTAGAAATAAAAGCCTATAATGAAGCAGGGAAATTATTACCCGCTTATAGGTTTGAGCGCATAGATTCTGATATTTTTCTTGGAATTTTCAATGGTAATGTCGCTTCAATAGAAATAAAACAACCTTATGAAGGTTTGCACTTTGGTATAAAAGAAAATCATGACGAAACACCTAACATGCATTACAAATCATTAAAAGATGATGAAGGAATGAAGATGCATGTAATGGGAATGGAAGCATTAGAAGTAAGAGAAGAATTTGATGATGGTTTAATAAAAGAAGGAGTGGTGGATATTTCTGGTCTAGCAAATACAATGAAGCAGAAAATAGTAAACAAAAGAGGCATGATAATGGGAATGCATGAAAGTACAGGAAAAAAACCGGTTTTTACATCTGCAGAATTTGCCTACCAAATGATAGATAGCCCTATTAAACATACAATTAAAATTAAAAACTAGAAGAAATGAATGATGTCGCAAAGCTTCTAGTACCAATGTCTATAGAAGCCTTAGTATTAAGCAAAGCAAAAAATAATTGTGTAGACCTAAGTGCGCAATTAAAAGATTACGAACAAAGTATTCTGGGAGAAGCATTACAGCCTAAAGTAAATATAACACTAACTTTAGAGAAAGGAGTGCATTTGCACTGGACCTTACCAAAAGCATTAAAACACGCTTTTGTTGAAGACGAAGGTGACATAAAATTTCCATACGTGCCAAACCGATGGATGGTAACACGTATACAAACCAATAAGGGGGTAAAAGAAATACCAGCAAAGTTATGGATAGTAGAAAGCGATGCCATTGTAAAAGGCGGTGTACCTAATTGGGTTGTTGTAAATAATAACACCTTAGAGTTTAAAAGTATAGGAAAAAGTAAAGTATGGCATGCAGATTACAAAGAAGCAAATACAGAACCATTGTTAACAGCAGTAGGAGCAGCCAATCCGTTATTTGCATCGTTTTATCCAGAGAGTGAAAATGTCTTTGGTTTTCATGATACTATGGAAGATGTAGATAGTAGTGAGAAGAATACCTTTAGTTATATAATAACAGGTTGGTATAGTAATCCAGGAGCCGATCCTTTAGCACCATTACCATTAACTGGAGAAAGTAATCCAGAAGCAGAGAAGAAAAGAAATAAAGAAAGAGAATGGTTTAAAAAACAATGGCAATGCACAAGCAAAACACACCCAAATTCATGTGTGTTACACGCTTCAATACAAGGTGTAAAATGGGAAGAAAATATGCCAGATGGTGTACCTAGAGGAGCAATAGAAGTATATGCAGGAAATACAGCCGTAGAAGCTTTAAGCGCTCAAATAACTAAAGGAACAACACACCATTCGGAAACAAAAAAAGCCAATGTAGAAAACTTATTAAACGCATTACAATATCAACTTTTAGATGATGAAGCTAACGAACCAAGCATTAATAAACTAAAAGTAGAAACACACAGAAGAAGTTTTACGCCAAAAAACAGAAACCATATATGGGAAATAACACGAATAGAAGTAAATACTAATCAATTAGAAAAAGATAAAGAAGAAAGAATACATTTTCCAAACGATCCCGATTTATTAAACAATCTTAAAAAGCTAAATAAAGCGCAAGTAAAACAAAATGTACTTATAGAAGAAATAGAAGGCGCGCAACAAGAATATTATTTTCTCTGGTATAAACAAGCTTTAAAAACAATAAAACAATACACAATAGACGCTTTTAACTATGAAGATTCTAGAAAAGCAACATTAGATGGTATTGTATCTAAAAAAGTAGATGTAGATTTATTAGAAACAGAAATAAATCAAGCAAAAAATAAAATATTACAAAACAAGCATATTAATGGAGTAAATGCAGAATTTGAACTTAAAAAGAAACCAGAAGACCGTTTCTGGGAACCCAATGACCCTGTATTATTGTTGTGTGGTTCTGGAATAGGAAATACAGAAAAACCAATTTTAGAAAGTTCAAAGCAGAAAATACAATGTAGACTACTTGAAGAAGTTTTTAAAACATTAAAAATTAATGTACCAACAACACATAACGATTTTATAGCAACCATTACCATAAACTCATTTTCTATACCAAAAATAGATGCCCTATCACATGACAAGATTCCTTACAAAATAATACAAGCTATTGTTAAAGAATCTGTACTACTCGATAAATCGTTTGCAGCAGACATTGCTCTATTAAGCTATAAAGAAGCACAAATAGGAGAAGGTAGAGATACAACAAGTAGTGTAATAAAAGAATTTGCTAAAAAAGTAGTAGAAAAAGTACAAGCAAAGCCAGTAGATGAAACAAAAAAATGCATCCTAGCAGAACCTTTTTCAATACTACAATGGGAACAAGCATGGTCGCCTTTATTTATGGTTTGGGAAGTAGATTATTCTCCAAGCAATGCAACAATTAAAAATTTAGATATTATAGAAAACACTAAGGCATGGCAATTAGAAGATAACATAACATTTAAAAATAAGACCTTAACAACAGTAAACAATGCATCCAGATATTCTGGTATAAGCCCGTTTTCAAATTCGGTTTTTACAAACTTAAAAGATACAATACCAGAAGCAATAGTAAACAAATACGGACAGCTAAATTTAATAGCACAATCGTTAAGTGGCTTAAATAAATACCTATTAATGCAAAGACCCGAGGTGCAATTACCACCTTTTGAGTATAAACCTAATAGAATTTATAATTTTGAGTCTGAATATAAAATCGACGAAGACGAACTTAAAATTATAGGAGAAGAAGGTTATATTCTAGGCTGTAATCCTGGCAATATAGATGGAGAAGATAATTTTTTTAATCCGCTACGTGTAGGACTATTAGAAATTATTAATCTCTCTGTAGTAGATATTTTTGGACAAGTACAAAAAGTTATAGCAGTAGGAGATAGTAATAATTCCGAAGTTACATGCTCTGTTACAATGCAAGGTAATGCATTGGCAATAAAAGAGGTGATACCATTACCTCCAAGAATTGTACAACCATCACGATTACAATTTCATTGGTTAAATAAACAAGAAGATATTATTTTTCAAGATGCAGGTAAACTAGATAATCCCATATTTGGGTGGTTAGTTCCTAATTATTTAGACAATAATATTATGGTTTACGATGGTAATGGAAATGAAATTGTAGTACTACAAATAACAAAAGATATTACAAAATTCCAAGGAATACAACTAACCAAAACACCTTTTCCAGGAGCAGACGAAGCCTCTATTATTCCCGAAAACGAGCAATTAAAAGCATTTTTAGAGAATATTAATTCTGGAACCATAGCCGCAGGTATTATGGACTTAGCAAAAACAATAAACGATAACCTATCTAATAATAACCCTATACAAAATAACACATCGGCTTTATTTTGTGGGCAACCAGTAGCTATAGCAAGATGCTCAATTGGAATGGAATTATTAGGGCAGCCTGAATATAATCAACGTTGGGACGAATCAGGGAAAGAAAATACAGGAGCAATAGAAACAGTTAAGTTCCCTTTGCATTTAGGAGATTATACAATAGATAAAGATGGGTTATTAGGCTACTTTATAGAAAGTAACTATAAGCATTTAAATATAACAACCAATGCCCCAGAGTTTAAATACAGTGAAAGCGAGTCTTTTTTCAAAACAAAAAATGCAATAAAAATAACACTAAATAAAACACCAATAAAATTAACGCTTTTAATAGACCCTTCAGCAGGAGTACACTTGTCTACAGGCGTTTTACCAACAAAATTTGTTGAGTTATATCATCATAATACAAAAGAAATATTAGGACAATTAAATACCAGTTTTATGATGGCCCCTTTTATAGCAGACAAAGTAGCACCAGGAATACCTACACCGTCGAGTATGAATACCAATTGGAAATGGACGCATAAATCTAATGTAAATACATGGCAAACAGATAAAAACATTGAAGACGGTAAAACAAAAGAGCAGTCAAACTTTAAAAAGCAGCAAATTTACGAAGGTTGGCTTAGATTAAGTAATTTAAAAAACAAGTAAATAGGTAACTATAAAATATAAAACAAATGGAGTATGTAACTACTGGAAGTAATAATACTGTTACCAACAATAAAGAATTAGATTTAAGTATTAAAATTATAAAAGAACCGTTTAAACCAATTTTAATAACGGGTAGTTTTACTATAGAAGGCCTAGATAAAATAGCACAAGGAGAAGCATTAAAAAAAGCGACCTGTACATTATATGGGAAAACTAATGATGAAAATAATATAACAACACCAATTGAGCTATGTAATTTAAGTTACGACGCTAATAATCCCACAAAACGCTCATATATTTTTCCAAGAAGTTTTAAAGATGAATATAATTTTATAGACTTAAAAATTAGTAACGCTAAATGTAGCATTAAGGCACTTACCGAAACTTTAAAAATAACTTTTTGGGATAAAAACAATATAAATAGTTTAGGAGATGTCGTTTTAAATACCATAAATTTTAGAGTTCAGAATGAAGAAGAAAAACCAGAAATAATATCCTTTACAGCAAATCCAACGGTATTACAAGGAAACAATAACAGTTCAACCATTTTAGAGTGGAGTATTAAAGGAGAGAACTATAGTTATGTTCTAAAAGATGGATTAGAAACAATACATTTTGGAAACTCAGGAACTATAGAAAAGCAAGAGTTTGAGATAAAATCTCCACGTAATGGAGACCATATCTATACCTTAGAAGTAATACAAGGGAATTCTACAATAACCAAAAGTGTAAAAATAAGAGCTTTAGGGCGATCTGATTTATTAACAGATGCTAACCCTAGAAAACCATTATTAATTGCTAATTTTTGTGTAAGCCATAATTCAGATTACCTTTTTAGTTTACTACTAAGAGAATCTAGAAATCAAGCAGAATTAGATAGCATAGGGTATACAAACGAAGGCTTTTCTGGTAATTGGTCTAAGTTCTCACTTTCAGAAGAAGATAAAGACAAATTAAAACCACATGTAAATGCACCCATGGTACACTTAAAAAGAGTGGGAGAACTCTATGGGCGATTATTTTTAATAGGTGGGAGTTATGTAAAACCTATGGAATGTTATAACTCTGTAGTTATAATAGATTTAGAAAAACCTTCAGAAGAAAATAAAGTAAGAGTTATTCAAGATTTACCTTGGCCTTCAAGAATGGGACATTCTTGTACTGTATATCCGCATGGAACAAGCGACAAAATATGGTTAATGGGAGGCGTAGATGAATGGGGAGAAACACAAAATGATATTTGGGTTTCTAGTAATGGCGAACATTGGGATAATATAGATAGTAAAGGTAGTGTTAACACAGATAATAACACCCCAAAACCTATGACTTGGAAAGCCAGATGCATGGCTGGAGTATCATTAGAGTTAGATAAAAATAATGCTAAAAAAGCATTGTGGTTTGGTGGAGGATATTCAGAAATTGAAGGGCAAGAAACACGAGATATTTGGAAATGGGATAACACCAAATGGACTCAAATAATAACCACACGATATAATAGAGATAAACAAAAAGATGAAGACATTCCATTATTAGTGTTGGAGAAACCTAAAAACTACTTATCATCAGGCTTAGCTTTTATTGGTATAAATAACACAGAAACAACAGAAATGTATTTGTTGGGGCTTTATAAACAAAACGGTGTCGTAAAAAAGTATTTTAATAGAATAAGAAGTAAAAATAGAAATTACGATATTAATGAGTTAAGTACTAACGCAATATCAGATGCATTAGAAACCAGTAGTAACTCGCAAATTATTACAGCCTATTTTAAAGGTTGTTTATGGTACTTAATACTTACAGATAAAGGAAATAATGGAATAGCTTATTCACAACTATTTTTCTGGGTGCCAACAATAACACCAAAAACATTAATTCTATCATAAATTTTAAACTAATAAACCAAAATAAGTTATGTATAATCAAAGCAGATATAAATACAATATAGTTTTCGTTAGTTTATTATTATTCTTTTTAGGACATACGCAATCCAAACATACAGTAGTGCTACCAGATGTAGACGTAACAATTCCTAAAGCAAGAGATAATAATTTAAAAATTCATGCTAACAGTATAGGAGAAGAAAAAGAAAAATCGTTCTTTAAGTTCTTTTTTGGTCATTTACCAGAATATACTACAATAGAAAGTTATCAGTTAAAACTATATGGTTTTCCAGATAAAGCAAACCAAAAACAAACCATAACAATACTAAAAGGTGGTAAAAATGATAATAATTGGACAGGTAACGAAGCCCTAAACGATTCTAAGTTACGTTGGGCAGATATTAACTTTAATACCTCAATAGGACGCTATCAAGTAAGAGAAGAAGAATCTATAATTATAAAATTAAACCCCAAAAAGTTTAATAGGGAAAATACATTAATCTCTTTAGCAGCGAGATCTCCTGAAAAAGAAGCAACCAATACATTTTATTCGTTATTAACCTCCAAAACAACAAATAATTTTTCTAAACGGCCTAAGTTATTACTTACTTACGATATAGCTTACGCTCCACTTAGAGCAGATTGGGCACAACCTTATGGAAATGCACAACATAGCGGATTTATAAACTGGAAAAATAATGCATTTACAACAGAAGTAAAAGTGCAAAAACTACCAAACACATCTAATGATTTAATAGTTGGAGCAGACCCAACAGGAGCATTAGTTATATATAAAAACCAACCTATTATTTTTACACAATCTAATACAGGAACTAAAGTGTTTAAAGTAAAACAATTAAATGCTAACGGGCACGTATTATGGGAGAAATCGGTGGATGGTATGGCTAAATGTTGGCCATTAATAAACGAAAAAGGACTATTATACTATATTTCTGTAAATGGAAAATTAACAGTATTAAATCTAGAAGAACAAGGAAAAGAAGTCTATTCTAAATCTTTAAAAGAGGCAACAGAAGGGCAAATAAGTAATATAAATAATAATGCAACAATAGGTTACGATAATACTCTGTATTTAACCTCTAACGAAGGCATTGTAGCCGTTTCTTTCCCACAATTTAAAGTGCGCTGGAAATACAAAACAAAAGCAAACGAACGTAATGGAACGATAACTTTAAGCGAAGATGAAAGCAAGGCCTTTTTTATTAACATAAATACAACACAAGGACAAGGGCGTTTAGTAGTGTTAGATAATAATGATGGTACAGTGCTAAGTACTTCAAACTTTGTATTAGGTAGTTATTCAAACGATGGAAATTATTACATTCCTGCACCAGTAGTACAAACTATTAAGCCTTTTTTAGGAGCAAAATACTCAAGGGTTTTTGTTTTAAATGGTTACGATAACAGTAACAAATTATTTGTATTCGATGTTAAAAAAGGCGCCATAGATGAAACTAATGTTGTTAAAAGTAATAATTCTGTAAATACAGGGATTTCTCAACCAGTTATAGATGGCGACTCTAATGTATTTTTTGTTTATAATGGAAAAATGGCCAAATACGATGATAATGATGATTTTGAAGTTTTAAACGCTTCAGATTATAATTTAGACAACGCCTCTATTTTAGTAGCAGATAACAGTTCTAATATTTATGCAATAGACCCTTACGATAAGCATAATAGCGGAGCACAGCGACTTATAGGTTTTAAATACGATAGAAGTTTACAAAAAACATTTGCAACACAATTTAATATAGCCGCTACAGGAAATCTAAAAAAGAACTTAGTGTTAGCACCAGATGGTACATTGTATACCGTTACACAAAATAACGTAATAGCAATAACACCAAAAAAAGTATCTAAAAACACAATAGAACTAGCTAAGTTAAACACTAATACAGTATATAGAGCCACAAATAATATTAGTGTAGAAGATGTTAAAGTCCCATCAAGAGTGAATACTATTTTGTATTCGGGAGGAAGTATCTCTTTAAAGCCAGGATTTAGTATTGCTAGAGGTTCAGAATTAACATTTAAAACAGGATATTAACATGAAAAAGTTATTAAAAATAATGGTGTTAATACATTGCTTTACATCACAAATAGGACTTGCTCAAAATAATGAAGCGTTCAAAATTTTAAAAAATGGTAATGTAGGTATCGCTACTAGTGTACCAAAAGCTAAACTAGATGTAAATGGAAATGTTCTCATTCAAGCTGATTTATATGTTAAAAAGGAAATAATATTAGAGGGTAAATTAAACGTATCTAATAATATTAATGTTTCAGGAGTACTAAATGCGCAAAATAATATAAATACTAATGGTAAAATTCAAGAGAATAAACAAGATTTAGTGCCAAAAGGAACTATTATAATGTGGAGTGGAGATATAAATAGAAAACCTAAAGGTTGGCTTTTGTGCGATGGAAGTAATAACACTCCAGATTTGAGAGACCGATTTATTGTTGGAGCAGGAAAATCATATAAAGTTAAAAATACAGGAGGGCAAAAAGAAGTGACTTTAACAGTTAAGCAGATGCCGTCTCATGCACATAATGTTAATAGGCAAACAACATGTTCAGGTAAAGGGTGTAGTACAAAACATAATATATTTAGCGTAGATAAAACTGGAGGATCAAATTATACTGCAAAAGCGGGAGGAAGTATGCCACATGAAAATAGACCTCCATATTACGCATTATATTTTTTAATGAAATCATAATTATAAGTAAAATATAACATGAAAAACACACTTAAAATAAACGTATTAATAGTGATTTTTGCTATAATAAGTACACAGCTATTTGCCCAAAACGAGGCACTTAAAATTTTAGAAAATGGAAATGTAGGTATAAATACAAATACACCATCTCAAAAACTGGAAGTTAATGGTAATATAGTTACCGAAACAGCCTTTTTAGGAACAGGAGCGCACGGAAAAGTATATGCTGCCTTTGGGTATAAAGGATTAGGAAATAATGGAAAGGATTATTCATTATTACAAAGTAATGTAGGGTTAACTTTCCTTAATGCGGCTAAAGATCAATCGATACGTTTTCGTTTAAATAATGAAGATAAAATGATTATGGATGCTTCTGGAAATTTTGGAATAGGAACAATTACGCCTTTTGAAAAATTACACATACAAAATGGAAGCTTAACAATAAGAAGCAAAAATACATTGTATGGAGCTTTAAAATTAGGAACGAGTAATAAAACTTATATAAATAGTTGGGCAGGATTAGAATCGTATAATACAGGAGGGCTAGATCAAGCAGATTTACGGTTTTATACCTCATATGGAGCAAGAAAAGAACGTCTTAGAATTACACAAGAAGGAAAAGTGGGGATAGGTATAGGAAACCCTAATTCTAAATTGCATATTGAAAGTGAAATTTCAGACCCAGGAACAGTTGGCTCATGTGCATTAAGAATAGAATCATCAAATAGTGATGCAGGAAGTATTCAATTTGGAGTTAATAAAGGATATAGTTGGATTCAATCTCATGGAGGTAGACCATTAACAATAAACCAATATAATAATGTTGGTATAGGTACAAGCACACCAACACAGGCAAAATTAGTGATTTCTGGAGGCCCTAAAAACTCTATAGAGTCTTATGCTTATTTAGTTAACAAAGCTAACAAGGTTGGTAGAGCCAAGAGTATAGATATAAATTATTCTATTTATGCAACAGATAGGATAGCTTGTAATGAGTTTAATGCGTTTTCCGATGCACGCATAAAAGACATAATAGGAGTAAGTGATAGTGCTAAGGATTTAGAAATATTATCTAAAATAGAAATTACCAATTATAAACTAACAGATACTATAAAAAATGGAAATAAAATAAACAAAAAGGTAATAGCACAACAAGTAAAAAAAGTCTATCCACAAGCAGTAGATGATAAAGTAACAGAAGTAATTCCTAATATTTACGAAATAAGTACCATTAACAATGGTTGGATAACATTAAAAGAACAAAAGCTTAAAACGGGAGATCGTATAAAATTAATTTTTGCAGATGAAGACGTAATTGCAAATGTATTAGAAGTTAAAGAAAATGCAATAAAAGTAGATCGTAATAATACTGGACAAGTATTTGTATACGGAAAAGAAGTACATGATTTTCATACAGTAGATTACGAAGCCATTTCCATGCTAAATGTAAGTGCTACACAAGCACTATTAAAACGAATAGAACAATTAGAAAGCGATAAAAAAGAGCTGGCAGAAAAGCAAAATGAAACCGAAGAAAAATTAACAACAACAATTTCTAGAATTGAAAAACTAGAGAAATTATTAATAAATGTAGAGTAGAAGTAATGCTCTATAATTAATTTTTTATGTTTCAGCTTAAAAAAGAAAATTCATAACAAATGCCTGATAAATGCTAAGTACATTAGTAAGCAATCAGGCATTTACTATATAATAATTACTCTTCTATATGTACATCTAAAGCACTTTCATGTTTTATAGTAACATTTTGGTCACTTTTTGCACCATAAATACTATTCATATAATTAATTATTGTGTCTTTATCCATACTATAAATAGTTGAATAAATAGTAGCATTAGAAGAAGTTGCAGCTTTGTAACTTTCTTTAAAAGTATAAGACGAATCCCCTCTAAATACAAATAAACTATCTAATACAGGAGCTACAACAATTTGAGACCCTTTTGAAGATGCCGCTTTGGCTTTTGCAATAGCACTTTTAGAAGCTTGCGTTGGGACAGCAAAATAAGTTTTGAAATCTAAAATATCAAAATTAGAAGTATTGTAGGTAAATGTTTTAAAAGCAGGGTTATTACCATGCCCAATAGTAATACCAGGTGTAGAAATAGATAAACCAATCATATCCGTTGGTGTAGTATTATGATGTGATTTGTATATACGCCTTAAACCATCTAAATGAGTATGTCCTGTTAATATACCAGCGATATTAGACTGTTTTTGCTCTATAAAACCTAAAAATGCATTTTGAAGATTTAAAGTATCCTTCTGCTTGTTAATATAATTTAAATCTGCATTCCACATAGGGCCGCCGCCATAACCATCTTTTCCTGGAGGAATATGCATCATCATAATTATTCTATCTGTAGCTTTTGTATTAGTTAAAGTATTATCTAACCAACGCATTTGTATTTGTGTTGCTTCCTGTTGAGATTTTCCATCATCTCCCACCATTTCACTTTTGCCCTTAACAGTTATTTGATGACTATTATAAGCATAACTTTTAGTTGTAAAAATGACAGTATTTAAAGCGATGATTTTTACAGTATTCCCACCTGTATTAACATCTGCAGAATAAAAACCAAACGCTTTATTATAATCAATATTAGTAACTGTAGTTGAAGGTGTATTTTTATGTAATATTGGCCATGGATAAGAAGTATCCGTAGAAAAAGGAGTATTGTCGTTAGAGTCTGTAAAAGAATGATAATCTCCACCTAAAGAATCGTTATTTCCAGGGAGATACAGAATAGGAATATTTATGTTTAGGTCGCCTAAATGCTCTAACATAAGTTTTACATTTGTTTTTCGCATACTATCTTCATGATGAGGTAAATCTCCGAGGTAAACCATAAACTTAGGATTTTCATTTTTTACAACAGTTTCTATTTTTGTTTTAGTACGTGACCAGAGAGAATTACCAGTATCATTCTGGCTACCAAATTTGGTGTTTTCAATAGAACTATCTAAATGCACATCAGACAGAGATAAAAAAGTAGCGGTTTTAATAACATTATTTTCTACTTCTGTAATAGTTTTTTTTTCTTCTTTACAACCAAATAAAAGTATTGTAAATAAAAATAGATATATAGCGTTTAATTTCATTTTTTTTTGGATTTAGTTAATTGTGGGAAAGCAATATATATAAATACCTTTTTTTATTTTAAGGTAAAAACACCTGTTTTTTTAAAATCTTATTTATCTAAATTCGAGTATCCCTAATTTATAATAAAGT
This sequence comes from Pontimicrobium sp. MEBiC01747, assembly GCF_053601635.1. Lineage (NCBI taxonomy): Bacteria > Pseudomonadati > Bacteroidota > Flavobacteriia > Flavobacteriales > Flavobacteriaceae > Pontimicrobium > Pontimicrobium sp. MEBiC01747. The sequence goes on along the minus strand of NZ_JBSHNS010000589.1, from coordinate 2,530 downwards.
CAAAGCACTTTTTTATTAGTTCCTAAAAAAATAATATTAATCTTTTAAACTTATAATTATGAGTACACAATTTTTAACATGGAATATGCAAGGCGCAGGATCTGGAAATAACCCTATTCTTAAATGGGAACAGTTAATAGGTTATCTTAATATAAATAATAATGTTAATTATGTCGCTTTTCAAGAAGGCGGTCAAAAAAGTACTTATGATGCTCTAAAAGCTAAAGGTTATGCTATAGGTTTTCAAACGATAGAGAGAAAAATATATAACCGTGGTAAAAACCCAGAAATATTATGGCAATTTGATTATTTTGAAGCTTCTACAGACAAAGGGGACAATAAATACGGAGTATTCTTTTTAAGTAGGTATACAAAAAAAATAGGAGAGGATTGGAAGGAAACAAAACGCGTAAGCTTAGGCGTGTTATATCGCCTACCAATAAAGGTAACGAAATGGATGTTTGTAAAATTTGGAGATGATATTTCAGATGCATTACGCCCGCCTGTAGGTATTATAATTAATGAAGAATTTATGGTAGCCAGTCTCCATTCTACCGCAAGAGGAGGATATAATACAGAAGATCTTGTTCATAATGTATGCGATTGGTTTAGAGGCGAGGGATTAAATGAACTTTATATATTGGGAGACTTTAATATAAATGGACTATCACAACAAACTTTAAATAAATGGTTGGTTAATTACAAGGAGTTAAAAGGAATATTACAAACTGTACCACTTGGTGGAGTAGGAAAAAAAGAACAGTATACCCATTATGGAGACATGGGAAAAAATAGATTAGATTATGGAGTGTACATTTACGATGAAAACAATATAGAAGATACCGAATTTCAATTTAAAACAGTGTATTACAATAAAGAACAACCAGTATTTCCACAAAATCAACCTATACCGAACCCTTTATCTCCTGGGAATCATAATTTTTATTTTAAATCAGATCATCGCCCATTATTGTTTAGCTATGAAGATATGTAATAAAAGAAAGATTCTGAGACTATCTTATCGCAACAGTTTACTTTTTTTACTTATAGTTTATTAGATTTTACTACATATTCCAAGTGTATAGTTTACTAAAGGACTAGCGAACTACTTTTCTATTAAATAATACTATACGGTTTCTATTATTTAATTGAATATAAAATTGATAAGAACTCTAATATGTTTTTTTGAATATATAGGAGTTTATTGGCTAATTATTAAAATGAGCAGCCTAGATGTAATATACGTTTAGTAGAATTTAGGTTTATTTATAGTATGAGTATTCAAAGGAGAAAAGTATTATATTTATGTGTATACAAATAAAAAACTAAGACTAAAAGAATGTTGTACACAAGAAATAAAAAAGGCCTCACATTTCTGTGAAGCTTTGATTTTACTTGCAGCGAGAACGAGATTTGAACTCGTGAACCCTGTGTGTAATGGTTTTATATGTACTCATATGTATTTTATTTATCAGTTATTTATGTTTTTAACGGGTTTATATAAAACCTTATAAAATGCCTAAATGTTTTAAAAAAATAACTTTAAATTTTGTGTATTTATACAGCTTAAACCCTATAAAACACGCCAACTGTAGAACTTATACTTTGGAAACATTACACATAAAAAAACGGAACTAACCCTATAGCAATACGTATAACAAAAGATAGGAAACCACGATATATCTTTACGGGTAAATATGTACTTCCTAAAGACTGGGATATGAAAAGAGGAAAAGTTAAAAGTTCTTATCCCAACTCCGCTCGTCTGAACAACTATCTCATTAAGGAGTTATCAAAAGCAAATGATACAGTTTTAGAGGCAACAACAGATGATGCAAATATATCAACAAAGCAGATCAAACAGAAAGTAAGGCGTAAAGGTAAGCGAGTTTCCTTCTTTCAATTAGCTTGCGTCCGTATTAAAGAAAAATATGATACTAATGTTTTTTCAGTTGCTCGTTCAGAAATATCGATTTTGCATAATATTAAAGAATTTATAACGCTGAAAGGAACAGGAACAAAAGAGGATAAGGGCAGGCATAATGGAACGTAGAAAGCCACGTCATAAAAGGGAATTAATCCAAAAACAAGTTGTTTGAGAGATATAAAAACGTTTGAAAAAGACACCTCCCTTATGTTTACTGATATTCATATGGCGTTTATAACTCGTTTTAAAGTATTTTGTACAATATATTTGGGGTATAAACCACATACTCAAACAAATCATTAATCTTTATTCGTAGGCTCTATAATCGAGCAATAAAAGAATCTATTGTTAATGATAAAGTATATCCTTTTTGAGGAGACAATGAAAAAATTAGAATTAAGAGTGACAGTATTAAATTAGGTTTGAATAGGGAAGAGGTTCTACGAATTGAAGAGTTAGAACCGAAAGAAGGAACTTATCTTTTTAATGCATGTAAGGTGTTTTTATTTTCATTCTATTTCGCTGAGGTTCGTATTTCTGATGTTTTAGAAACAAAATGGTCTGATTTTAACATTATACAATGTAAATCATACAGTCTTAAAA
>NZ_JBSHNS010000588.1:0-468 GCF_053601635.1 Pontimicrobium sp. MEBiC01747 | reverse complement strand
GACCCAAGCGGAACAGTAACGATCACCGATAACGACAATGCGCCAACAGTAACAATAGCCGACGCAACAGTCAACGAAGGCGCTGGCACAGTAACCGTTCCAGTAAGCATAGATACCGTAAGCGCTACAGACGTTGTAGTGGATATTGTCACGACAACAGGCACAGCCGGGACAAGCGATTACACCGTAACAACAACAACCGTGACCATTCCAGCAGGAAGCACCAGTGTCGATGTAGTGATTCCAATCACGGATGATGCCATAGATGAAGCCGATGAGACCTTTACAGTCGATGGCACAGTAACCAGCGGAAACACAGCAAACACGGACCCAAGCGGAACAGTAACGATCACCGATAACGACAATGCGCCAACAGTAACAATAGCCGACGCAACAGTCAACGAAGGCGCTGGCACAGTAACCGTTCCAGTAAGCATAGATACCGTAAGCGCTACAGACGTTGTAGTG